>JAXHTU010000028.1:0-33100 GCA_034189955.1 Pseudomonadota bacterium
CGACCTCGTGGAACGCCGACGCCGCGGCGTCCTCGGTGGCGCGGTCACCGGCACGGCCTGACCCGAGGGCCGGCCCGCGCCCGCACCCAGCGCAGGGCCTGGATCTGGTCCATCAGGCCGTAGTTGCCCGAAACCTTGTCAGGCGATTCAGCGCTGAGGCCGGGATGGGCGAGCCAGCCCAGGGCCCCGAGCCGATAGTTGATCGAGACGACGACCACGCCGCGTTCGGCGAAGCGGGCGCCGTCGTAGATCGCCTCGCTGGCCGCGCCGCTGAGCAAGGAGCCGCCGTGGATCCAGACCAGCACCGGGGCCTTCACAGCCTCCGCCGGCGCCCAGACATTGAGGAACAGGCAGTCCTCGCTCATCGCCGCATGGTCCGCGTAGGGCGAGGCGGGTTGCGGGCAGGCTGCGCCGAATTCGGTCGCCTCGCGCACGCCGCTCCAGCGCGGCAGGGGCGCGGGCGGGCGCCAACGCCGGCCGGCGGTCGGCGGGCTGGCGTAGGGGATGCCGCGAAAGACATGGACGCCGTCCGCCGGGACGCCGCGCACGGAGCCCGCGGGCGCTGCGACGAGCGGCGCCTCCTGCGCCAATGCGGGAGCCGCCAGAGCCAACGTCAGGGCGACGAGGGCCGGGACGAGCCGCCGGAACACCCGCAAGGCCACCGGCGCCGCCTTCACGAGGCGGTCTCCGGCGCATAGCCGGCCCGGGCCAGTTCCATCTCGCTCTGCCGCAGGGCGTTGTCGGGCACGAAGTCGTCGGCCGGGTCGGCGATCTCGGCCCACCGGGCGGCCACGGCCTCGGCCGCCCCTTCTCCGGTCGGGATCTGGACGCCGCGCGTCAGGGAAATCCGCGCCGCCTCGAAGCCGCCCGCGCCGGCGCAGAGGATGGCCCGGTTCGGGGCCTCCTCGCGCACCAGCGCCAGCAATCCCGGGCTGACGTGTTCGGGTTTCAGCAGCCGCAAGGTTTCCGCCGGCAGGACCCCCTCCATCATCTGCGTCGCCGCCGTCGGCGCCAGGCAGTTGACCCGGATGCCGTATTTCTCGCCCTCCAGACCGAGGGTCTGCATCAGGCCGACGAGGGCCATCTTGGCGGCTCCGTAGTTGGACTGGCCGAAATTGCCGTAGAGACCGGACGACGAGGTCGTCATCACGATACGGCCATAGCCCTGTTCCCGCATCGTCTCCCAGACGGCTTTGGTGCAGTTGACCGCTCCCATCAGATGCACCTCGACCACCAGGCGGAAGTCGTCGAGATCCATCTTGGCGAACGTCCTGTCGCGCAGGACGCCGGCGTTGTTGACGAGGATGTCGATCCGCCCCCAGCGCTGCTTCGCCTCCGCCGCCATCCGGGCCACGAAGTCGTAATCGGTCACCGAGCCGACCGCGGCCGTCGCTTCGCCGCCGGCCGCGACGATCGCCTCCGCCACCTGTTCGGCCGCCGCGCCGGTGTCGTTGACCACCACCCGCGCGCCCCTTTGCGCCAGCAGCAGGGCGTGCGCCCGGCCGAGGCCCCCGCCCGCTCCGGTGACGATCGCCACCCGGCCATTCAGTCTGATCACGCCCATGTCGTCACTCCGGTGAGACGGTTCCGCCAACGCTCGCCGCGGCCTTGCCCGCCTTGCGCTGGTCGAGGTCGGCGATGATCTGCGCATGCCGCTTTCGCGTCAGGTGATAGCCGAGCAGGAACAGCGGCGAGACCATGGCGAAGAGCGCCGGCAGCGGCCCGGAGATCAGCGCCAGCTTGTCCAGCACCTCGACCGGAATGGGCTGGCCCGGCGCGCGCGAGGCGAGGTCTGTGGGGAAGCGGATCACGTCCAGGGCGATGCCGGCGATCAGGCCGCCGAGCCCCGACGCGGCCTTGAAGGCCAGGGTCAGGCCGGAGAAGAACAGGCCCTCGCGACGCACGCCGAACAGCCACTCGTGCTCGTCGGCGGTGTCGGCCAGCATCGACTGGAAGCCGATGCCGCCGATCATGATCGAGGTGCCGACCAGCAGGCCGTTGACGAACAGGACGGCCGTCGCGACGGCGGGCGTCAGCGGCGCCGGACCGTACAGCTGCAGCAACGGCGGCCACATCAGGAACAGGGCGATGGCGAGGAAGGCGATGACCGACAGGGTCCGCTTCTCGATATGGCGCAGGGCGAAGGCGCTGATCGGCGCGCCCAGCAACGGGCCGAGCGTGGTGCTCAGCAGGATCAGCTGGATGGCGCCGGTGTCGAGGCCCCAGAAATAGCGGCTGGCGTGAAGGGCCAGGGAGACATGGGCGGAATAGGCGAGGAAATAGGTCAACACCGTGCCGAACAGGATCAGGAAGGAGCGGTTGCGCGACAGCTCGATCATCTCGCGGCCGAAGCCGGTGAAGAACAGCCCGCCGCCCGCCTCAGGGCCGTGCAGACGCGGCAGGGCCCCGCGCACCGCGCGGATGGCGATCAGGCCGGTGACCAGCATGGCGGCGGCGCAGGTCCAGGCGAAGGGGATATAGTTTCCCCGGTCCAGCATGCCATCCGCCCCGGCCATGAAGACTCCCAGACCCAGCACGACGCCAAGAAGGATGCCGGCGTTCTGGAACGACAGGCGGAAGGCGACGATGCTGGCCCGCTCGCGATAGTCGTCGGTCACCTCGGCGCCCGCCGCGGTGAAGGGCAGGACGAAGAAGGACAGCGACAGCCTCAGGACGACCAGGCAGGCCGTGACATAGATGAACTGGGCGGCGCCGGTCAGCGAGGCCGGGACCGAGAACAGCAGACCGAAGGCGACGGCGAAGGGCAGCAGGCCGCCGACCATGAAGGGCAGCCGGCGCCCGAAGCGCGAGCGCAGGCGGTCGCTGGCCAGGCCGATCGCCGGATCCGCCACCGCGTCGATCAGCAGGGCGATCAGCTTGGCCGTGCCCGCCATCGTCCCCGACATGCCGCAGACGGCGGTCAGGTAGAACAGCAGGAAGAAGCCGAAGCCGGCGGCGACGATGCCGTCGGCCATGGCCCCGGCGCCATAGGCGGCCTTGAAGCGCGCCGTCAGCGGCACGCTGCGCGCCGCCGAGGCGGCCGCTTCGTCGAAGGCAGGAGTCTGTTGAACGGCCACGGCTTACTCCCGGTCCCGGATAGGGATCGCCGCCCCGGGCGGAGCCCCGGCGGCCTTGTCGATGAATTCGCCGACGCGGCGGGCCGCTTCCGCGCCATGCGCCTCGAGGACCGAGCCGTGGTCGCCGGGCAGGTCGATGAACGTCAGGCCATGGGCCCCGGCGAAGCGGCGGCTGACGTCATGATAGAGGTCGTCACGGCCCAGCCACAGGGCGGTCGGTGCGGGGCAGCGGACGACGCCGTCGGCCAGGCCGCCGAGATCGTTCATCGCGTTGATCGCCGCCGCGAGGCCGGCCTCCCGCGCCGGGTCCCGCCCGGCGACGAGCTCCGGGCGGGTTTCGCCAAGCATGGCGAGAAGCGCGTCATAGGTGATTTCGGGCAGACCCCAGATCGCCGCGGGGGTGTACATGCCGCGCGCCACGTCCCAGCCGCCGATCGCCAACGAGGCGACGCGGCCCGGACGGAAGGTCGCCAGGGCGGACGCCATCCAGCCCCCCATCGAATAGCCGACCACATGGGCGCGTTCGATGCCGAGCGCGTCGAGCACGGCCGCGAGTTGGTCCGCCCGGCGCCGGGGGCCGTATCGGGCGGGATCGGACGGGGCGTCGCTGTCGCCGTGGCCGAGCGAGTCCGGGGCGATGATCCGGTGGCGGGCCGCGAGGCCCTTGCCGAAGGCGGTCTGGAGCAGGCGGGCCCCGCTGCCGAAGGCGCCGTGGATCAGCAGGACCGGGTGGCCGGTCCCCTGCCCCACATAGCGGATACGATCGCCGTCGGCGTCGACATGGCCTTCAACCGCGTCCGCTGCCCGCGGGCTCACGCCGCCGGCTCGCGGATCAGGTCCGGCGCATCGCGCAGGGCCCCGTAGAGCCCCTGCTGCCAGACCGACAACGCCCGCCGGCCGGCGGCGCCGCGGCCCGTGGCGATCGTCGATCCGGAACGGGCCGACACCGGCACCTGATGCTGAACCAGATAGATCAGGATCAGGTCGTTGACGGGATCGGCCTGCCACCAGGTGCCGAACACGCCCGGCCAGGTGATCGAGCCCGGGGCGCCGCAGGAATAGGGGTTGTCGACGACATCCTCGGCGATGGACACCCCCAGGCCGAAGCCCGACTTCTTCCACAGATCCATGCCAGCGAAAGGCACCCGCCGCTGGGCTTGCGTCAACCGGTTGGTCTGCATGAGGCGGACGGTCTCCGGACGCAACAGACGGACTCCGTCGAGGGCGCCGCCCTCCAACAGCAGGCGCGCGAAGCGATGGTAGTCGGGCGCGGACGAGATCAGGCCGCCGCCGCCCGGGGTGTAAGCCGGCGGCTCGTCGTACATCTCGGGCTCAACCTTCGCCAGCGTCCCCGAGACGTCGTCCCAGGCGTAGAGGCTGGCCAGCCGGCTCCGCTTCTCTGGCGGCAGCCAGAAGTCGGTGTCGGCCATGCCGAGGGGGGCGAATATGCGTTCGTGGAGGACCTGCCGGAACGGCTTGCCTTCCACGCGGCCGATCAGAAATCCCAGGACGTCCGTCGAATGGCCGTAGTGGAAGCGCTCGCCGGGCTGGAAGGCCAGCGGCAGGGCGCCGAGAGCGGCCAGCCACTGGTCCGGCGTCGAGCGATTCATGCCCGGATCGCCGAGCGCGGACTCATAGGCAGGCTTGAGCGGGCCTTCCGAGAAGGGCGCATAGGCGATGCCCGAGCGATGGGTCAGCAGATCCTCGACCGTGATCGCCCGGCGCGTCGGCCTGACCTGGTCCAGGGGGCCGGCGGCGTCCCGCAGCACCAGAGGCTCGGCCAATTCGGGAATCCAGCGCGAGATCGGGTCCGACAGGGCGATCCGCCCCTCCTCGACCAGCATCATGGCCGCGACCGAGGTGACCGGCTTGGACATCGAGGCGATCCGGAACAGGGTGTCCGGCCGCATCCGGGTGCGGGTCTCGATGTCGCTCCAGCCGATCGCCTCGGTGTGGACGACCTCGCCGGCCAGGGAGGCCAGGGTGACGACGCCGGAAAGTTCGCCACGGTCGACGAAACCTTGCAGGGCCGACCGGACCGTGGCGAGTTTGGCGGGATCGAGGCTGCGGGTACGCGCGCAGGAGTTACCAGGCATGGAGGCGTCCAAAGGGTCAGAACGCTTTGCGGAGGTTCAGCGAGACGAACCGCCCGATCACGTTGTAGGCGCCCCCGACGCCTTCGAATCCCGGGAAGAACGGCGGATCCTGATCGAAGACGTCATTCACCAGCAGGGCCAGCACCATTCCGTCGGTCGGCCCCTGGGCCGGCAAGGTCCAGCTGAAGCGCAGATCGACCGTGACGTAGGGATCGGACTCGTAGATGGCCGTCCCCCCCGCCGCGAGGCTGTAGTTGCTGGTCACGCCGTCGCGGTAGTTGACGAAGGCCGCCGCCGACAGCGATCCCGCCGCCGCAGCCAGTGAAGCCCGTGCCGTCCAGCGGGGCAGGCCGAGGTTCAGGGCGTCGGTCTCGGGGGCCTGGGGCGAGAACCGGGTGTGATAGTTGAGCACATAGTTGCCCGCCAAACCGGCGAACACGGAGCCGAAGCCCGTCGTCCAGCGATAGCCGGCGTCCAGGTCCAGGCCATCGGTCGTGAGGCTGCTCAGATTCTGGTTCCGCCGATCAACGACGAATATCGGGTCGCCGGCGATGGGTGCGCCGCCGCTCGGGATCGCGATGTCCAGCAGATTGTCGATGTCCGGATTGCTCCCGGCGGCGTAGGCCGGGTCGTAGAAGACGAGCGAGTTGGTCAGCACCGAATCCGCGAAGACCTGCGGCAGGGTCGGCGAGGCGATCACATCGGTATAGTCGACGTTGTAGTAGGTCAGGCTGGCGCGGAAGCCGGGCAACGTGGTGGGAGTCAGGTCGAATCCGGCCGACCAGGTGGTCGCCTTTTCGGGGGCGAGGTCGGGATTGCCGCCCGACAGATAGATGGTCTGGACGCCGGCGAGGGACGCATCCAGCGCGGCCGCCCCCGCCGCGGCGGTGTAGAACGAGCCGATCGTCGCGCCGAGCTGGCGCAGTCCGGGCGCCCTGAAGGAGGTGCCGTACGATCCCCGCAGAGACAGACCTTCCGTCGGCTCCCAGGTGACGCCGACCTTGGGGTTCGTCGTCGATCCGAAGTCGCTGTAGTGGTCATACCGGCCGGAGATCGACAGGGCCAGGCTGCGCACCAGCGGCGCCTGGTTGGCGGCGCCGACGAGCGGCACGAACAGCTCGCCGTAGACCGCGCCGATATCCCGCTCCATGTCCTCGGAGACGTCGAACGCCGGCGACAGATAGTAGCCGCGCTGCTCGAACGCCTCGTACCGGGCCTCGGCGCCGAGGGCGAACCGCATCTCCCCGCCCGGCAGGCTCATCAGCGGACCGTCGAGCTTGGCGCCGGCGGCGCGGACCTCGTGCCGCTCGGTGATGTCGACGAAATAGTTGGCGGCCAGAATCGCGTCGATCGTGCTCTGGGGCGTGTTGGAGCCGAACGGATCCAGATCAACGTCGGCATACGCCTGAAGCGCCGCTTGACTGAGCGAGAACACATAGCTGTCGTTCTTCGACCAATTTAAGGTCCCGTAGACGCTCAGGTTCAGGTCGCGCGGCAGGTCGAAATCGATCCCGAACGACGAGTTGCCGACCGCCTTGTCGTTGGTGTTCTCGAAGTGATCCGTGCCGAGCAGCTGACCGCTGTTGAAGTAGACAAACTCGTGCACGGCGCCGGTCGGGCACCGGGCGTTCGGATTGGCGGTCAGGCCGGGGCAGTACATGTAGACAAACACATTGGCCGGCGCGACGCGGATGGCGTCGTGGCGGTCAGAATACAGGATCTCGCCCCACAACGTCGCCCGGTCGCTCAGATCCTGACGGGCCGACAGGAAGCCCGCGTGAACGGTCGAGGCCGGAAACAGGTCCGCCCCGGCGCCGGTGTCGCACCGGTTCAGCGTGCCCGCCGCGCCGAACGAGTCGGTCGCGGCGTCGTACGCATAGGGAACCGCGTACGACGGGAAGGGGTAGACGTTCGGCTCGGAACAGGCGGTCGAGCGCGCGTCCACGCCGCCCCACGGCGTGTAATCCAGCACGCGGTAATCCCGCTCGCCGCCGGTGATGTTGTCGTTCTCGGAGTATTGGTAGGCGGCGAGAAGGGATCCCGTCCCCCAGTTCTTGCCGAACAGGACGCCGACATTCCCCCCATGATAGCCGTCGCCGACGCCGTAGCTGGCGGAGACTTCGACCCCATCGACGTTCCGACGGGTGATGAAGTTCACCACGCCGGCGACGGCGTCCGAGCCATAGATCGACGAGGCGCCGTCCGCCACGACCTCGATGCGTTCGACAGCCAGGTTCGGAATGAGCGGGTAGTCGGGGTTCGTCACCTGCACCCCCGCGCCCACGAGCCGGTGGCCGTTCATCAAGGGCAGGGTCGCGGTCGCGGGCAGACCGCGCAGGGCGGGGGCGAAGGATCCCAGCCCGGGCCCCGTGCCGGGACTGGTCTGGGGCGCGGTGTTGAAGCTGCTGAGTTGCGGGATGCTGGCGCTCAGGTCCGGCGTGTTGGCGCCGCCATGCGTCAGGATGTCCTCGCGGGACACGCTGATCAGGTTCGAGCCGGTCGGCGGGACGCCCCGGATGCTCGAGCCGGTGACGATGACTTCGTCGAGCACGCTTTCGGCGGATCCGGGGTCCGGGTCCTGCGTCGCCTCGGCCGCCGTCTGGGCGAAGGCGGGTTGAGCCGCGAAAATCATCGCCGCAGCGAACGATGCACCCGACAGAGCCAGCTGCCGCGTGTTTCTCCAGGATTTCGCCATAGTGTTTCCTCCCCCGATGGCGGTTTACCGCTCTGCCCTTGCCGCCCTTATCGGGTCGGTCGACCAAGGTTCATTGATTTAGCACTAAGTGAATGAATGGCGTCAAGCCGATTTATTCACGAGTCAGCCAAATCGCCGGACATTGTTGACCCGTCACGACCCCTGCCTCATCGTCGACAGCCCGGGGCCGATCGAAACAGGGTCGTCCCCCAAATCCCGGGAGAGTTGCAGACGATGGCAGGAGCGCCAAAACGCGAGGGGCGCCGCACGCGCGCCGAGCAGCGCGCCTCGACCGAAAAGCTGATTCTGGACACCGCCGAAGAGCTGTTTTCGCAGCTCGGCTATTTCGGGGTCACGATCAAGGATGTCGCCGACCGGATGGGCATCCACCCGGCCCTGATCCACTATTACCACGACGGAAAAAAAGCCCTGTTCGACGCGGTGTTCGGGCGGCGGGTCGAGTATGCGGTGCAGGCGCGGACGGCCGGTCTCGACGCCTATGAGGCCGAGGTCGGCGATCATCCCACCATCGAGGGCGCGTTGCGCGCCTATTACGACAGCGCCTTCGACGTCTACATCAACGGCGACGAGGGCTGGCGCAATTTCGGCCGCATCTTCGCCCAGGTGAACAACGCTCCGGGCTACGGCGCCGAGATGATGGACGCCTATTTCGATCCGCTTGTGCTGCGCCTCATCGACCTGCTGCACAGGGCCTCGCCCGACGCCCAGCCCGAGGACCTGTTCTGGAGCTTCCAGTTCACCTCGGGCGCCTACACCCTGATCCTGTCGCGCACGGGACGGATCGATCGCCTGTCAGACAATCTTTGCGCGTCCGACGATTTCGAGGCGGTGCGAGAGCGGTTCGTGACCTTCATGGTCGGCGGCTTCGAGGCCTTGCACAGACATCGGCTGTCCGCCGCCGCGGCTCCGCCGGCGGCGACGCCGGCAAACGCCCGGATCCGCAAGCCGAAGGCCTAGAACCGTCGCCGGCTCTCAGGACACCGGAGCCGGCGCCGGCTCGCCCAGCCGGGCCTGACGAAGGGCGGCGCGCCGCACCTTTCCGGCCTCGTCGCGCAGGGGCTCCAGGGTGAACTCGATGCTCCTCGGCAGTTTGAACCGCGCCAGCCGGTCGGCGACGAAATCCAGCAGTTCCTGCTCCTCCAGTCCGGCGTCCTCGACCGGCTGAACGATGGCGTGCACCCTCGCGCCCCACTCCTCGTCAGGAAGCCCGATCACCGCGCTGCCCCGAACGGCGGGGTGGGCGTCGATGGCGGCTTCGACCTCCGCCGGATAGATGTTGGCGCCGCCGGAGATGATCAGATCGTTGCGACGATCGGCCAGGTACAGATAGCCCGCCGCGTCGACCGAGCCGAGGTCCCCCACCGTCTCCCAGTCGCCGACGCGTTTCGAAGCGCTGCCGAGATAGTGATAGGTCGAGCCGGGTCCGCCCTCCGGACGAAAATAGACCTCGCCCACTTCGCCCGCCGCGCGCTCCCGGCCCTCGTCGTCGAGGATCTTCATCTGGTATCCATCGCGCACCCGACCCACCGAGCCGCGATGGGCGAGCCAGTCCGTGCCGGAGATGATCGTCGAGCCGATCCCCTCGGTCGTGCCGTAGTATTCCCAGACCCGGTCGCCGCCCAGCCACTCGATCCAGGCCTCCTTCAACCAGGGCGCGCAGGGCGCGGCCATGTGCAGCATCATCCGCAGGCTGGGCAGGGAGAAGTCCGCCAGAACCTCGGGCCCCAGTTGCCAGATGCGATGCATCATGGTCGGGACCATGGTCACCCAGTTCACCTTGTGGGCTTCGATCAGTTGCAGCGCCCGCAGCGCATCGAACCGGCCCATTTCGACAATGGTGGCGCCGACGAACAGCGCCATGCTGATGCAGTGGAACGGCGCGTTGTGATAAAGCGGACCGGGATTGAGGACGACGTCGCCCGGGCGCTGCAGCAGGAAGCCTTCCTCCGGATTCCACTGGGCCCGCATGGCGTCGACGATGACCTTGGGACGCCCGGTCGAGCCGCCACTGGTCATCGCCTTCCAGTGCGGCGAGATCGCCTCCGGCAAGGCGTCCGTCGAATACCGGTCCGGAACCGGTTGGTCCGCGGCGAGGGTCGTTACGCCCGGCGCAGACACCGAGCCGACGACCAGCCTGGGTCGAACGATGTCGAGGATCGCCTCCATTTCCGGACGTGCGAGCCTGGCCGCAACGATGTTCGGGATCGCGCCGAGCTTCCAGAGAGCGAAGATGGTCTCGTAGAACTCCAGACCGTTCGGCAGGGCGACGGTGACGAAGTCGCCATAGGCGACGCCCTGCGCCGCCAGCCACCGGGCCCGGCGATTCGTGCGAGCGTCGAGTTCGCCGTAGCTGACGCCCACATCGGCCTGGACCACGGCCAGCCGCGACGGGGCGTTCTTTGCATGGTGGGCCAGAATGGCGCCGAGAGGGACGGGCTGGTTTGACATGACGGTTTGAACCCCTGCCCCCACGCCGCCTGTTGACAAGGCGTCTGAACCGCAGGGAGATGGCCATTCACTAACTTAGCGCTAAATGAATGAAAAGCCTCTTTCGTCCTCGGAGAGCCGGTCGTCGCGCAGGGCCCCTTCGTGATGAACACTGAAGCGGAGATCAAACAGGCCTACGCAGACTTCCGGGCCGGAGAGTTCGGATCGCTCGCGCGGCTGATCGCCAGTTGAGGCGCCCGCCCACACTGCGGCGCTGCTCATCGGGTGGCGGGATGCTTCACAGCCGCGCTGCCCTATAGAACAGGAAACGGGCGTCGACCTAAAGAAGGTGTCGAACGTTTCGCTTCAGGGCTTGATCGATCTGTACGACAACTCTCGGCCGGCCTCGCCCTTTTGTTGTGCATCCTCCAGATCGACAGGAAGACTTCGAAGGGCTGGCGGTTCCGCCCCCTTTGCCTGCCAACACCTTGTCGATGTCGGTCAAGCGCCGGCAGCGGTCATCGGCTCGCCTGAAAGGCGACCTTGATATCAGGCCCTCGAAACCCATCCCCGATATGTCAGGGCAGCGTAGAACATCCGGGGATCGACGAAGCCGGCCGCGCGCAGCAGATCGGCCTCTGCTTCAGGCGACATGATCGGGAGCCGCTCCCCCAACGCCCGCGCCCCGCCGTTCGTCCTGTCGAACGAGACCCCATTGGTGTTGGCGAAGGCCTCAAGCCGATCAAGCCAGAGGTTTCGCTCTGGCCCGTCCGGGATGCTGTGATGCGCCACCACGAAAGCAGCCCCCGGTTTCAGCCGACGCCGGATTTCCGTCAGCATGGCGACGCGCGCTTCGGCCGGCACGAAGTGCAGGACCAGCAGACATGAAGCGCCGTCAAAGGGTCCTTCCGGCGCCGAGCTCACATAGCCTTCGCGCCAGTCGACCCGGTCCGCCAGCGGACCGAGCGTTCGGCGGGCGAGATCAAGCATTCCGGCAGACGGATCGACGCCGACGAAGCGCCAGCCGGGTTCGGCCTCCGCAAAGACCTTGAGCTCCAGCCCGCCTCCGGCGCCGACCACCAGGACGCGGCCGTCGGCCGGCGCCGTCTCGGCCAGCAAGAGCCGCGTCATCTTTTGCAGGTCGGCGAAGCCCGGCACGAGCCGGGGCGGATTGTCCGTGTAGCGGGCGACCGCCTCGGGATCGTCGAAGCCGTTCATGCCGCGGCCGCCTCGAGAACCAGGGCCCGGTGGGCGGCGGCGCCAGCCATGACGCCGGCGGCCGAGGCGAGGGAGGCGTTGTACATCTGCGAGGCCGCATCGCCGGCCGCGAAGACTCCGGCAAGGCTCGTCCGCTGCGTCTCGTCGACCTGGATGTAAGGCCCGGTCATCCCGTCCGCGAAAGCGCATCCGAGCTGTTCCGCAAGCGGGCTGGCCATGCGCGTCTTCGGAGCGGTGAAGACCGCCCCGGCCGGAACCTCCCGACCATCCGCCAGCCTCAAGGCGCGCGTCTCCGCCCCCTCCCCCAGGAGTTCGACCACCGGCGTGCTTTCGATCGCCACGCCGCGGGCGGCCAGCTGCGCCGCCTCTTCCGACGAGGGCTCGAACACCCCCTGAGTGTAGAAGGTCGTCGGGCCCCAGTCCGGCAGAAGCAACGCCTGGTGAGCGGCCCCCGGCACATTGGCGATCACGGCCAGGCTTCGGTCGCGCACTTCATAGCCATGGCAATAGGGACAGTGCAGGACGCTGACGCCCCATCGCGGACGCATCGAGTCCAGCGGCAGGTCATCCGCGACCCCGGTCGCCAGGATCAATTTGCGCGCCCGCACCGCCACGCCGTCGGACAGGGTCAGCGATGCGCCCGCCTCATCCAATGAGGCCGTCAGCGCCTCGGCATGGACAAAGTCAACGCTCGGGTAACGCGCGAGCTGGGTAAGCCCCTCCCGCATGATCTGCGCCGGCGCCACACCGTCCTGGCCGAGGAATCCGTGCGAGGCTGCGGCGAAGCGGTTGCGCGGCCGACCGGCGTCGACCAGCAGGAGCCGGCGCCGTGCGCGGGCGAGCATCATCGCCGCGGACAACCCGGCGAAGCTGCCGCCCACCACAATAGCATCAAATCGATCCATGAGACCCTCTCGCAACTCATTATGTTACAGGTAATACGGCGCCGGGCCCCTTCACGCAACTCAGTTTGTTACATCGCCAGTTCTGCGCTAGGATGCGGTCATGCCCACAGACAACCGCCTGTCCCGCATGCTGCACGTCCTGATTCACATGGATCACATCGGCGAGCCCGTGACGTCCGAAACCATCAGCAGGATGTTGGACACCAATCCGGTCGTGGTGCGGCGGACCATGGCCGGTCTGCGGTCGGCCGGGTATCTGACCTCGGTCAAGGGGCACGGCGGGGGCTGGAGCCTGGCCCGGCCTCTGGACGAGGTGACGCTGCGCGACATCCATGACGCCTTGGGCGTTCCCCGGGTTTTCGCCATCGGCCTGGCGGACGACAACCCGCGATGCCTGATCGAACAGGCCGCGAACCACGCCCTGAAGGACGCGCTGGACGATGCCGAACAGCGCCTGCTGAAGCGCTTTGCCGAGGTGACCATCGGCGAACTGTCCCGACATGTCGTCTCGTCCCGCAACGCCTCCTGAGCGGCACCGGCCCGTGCCTGCTCCGGGTCGCAGTCCGCCGGGGAACTCGAGCGACCCAAAAAAAAGCCCGACGCGAGCGCCGGGCTGAAGTCGTTCGGTGATGGTGGGTGTCCTCGACAAGGAAGACGTCCTCTCGTTCGACTGAATTGGTAAACGCGACGTTAACCTCGTCAGGGCGTGGCGGCGACCGGCAGCCAGGTCGACTGGCGGGCGCCCCCCGGACCTGACCAGGCCACCCGCCAACCCGATCCCGCCTGATCGACGGTCAGACCCCGGGACGACGCCGCCTCCCCCGGCCAGACGAAGCTCCGCCCGGCGACACGGATCTCGTCGGGGCCGTCGTAGGGCGGCAACATCACGCTCCAGCGGCCCGAGGCGTCGGGGGCCACCTGTACACTCTCACTGTCGCTCCCCACCTCGACCCCGGCCGTTCCCGGCGCGACCTGACCGGACGCCAGTCGCATGCCGGAGTCGCTGTCGACCGCGCCGAGCGGGGGCGCGGCGTCCAGCCGGCGGGTCGGCGCGCCCGGCCGCAGCACGGCGACCGGTCCCTGTCCGCCGGCCAGGATCAACAACTGGTCCGGCGACAAGGCGGCGTCCTGACCGACCTGGACCTCGGGCCGCAGCAGCAGATGACCCGGCGGGGCCGGCAGGCGAATCTCGAAGCGGCCGCGGGCATCGGCCGAGGCGGCGAAGGCCTCGCCCTGGTCGCTGCGCAAAACCACGCGCCCCTCCGGCTCCGCGACCCCGGACACCACGAGGGCGGAGCCGGACCGCACGACCCGGGCGATGACCGGCGGCCGGGTCCAGGCGGCGGCCTGGGCGGCGGCACGGGTCTGATCAGGCGCCGCCGGCGTGCAGCCCGAGAGGGCGGTTCCGAACAGGGCGGTCCCGAGCAGGGCCGGGGTCATGGACAACATGGCCCGTTTCATACTGTCTCTCCGACCGTTAGGAGTGGCGCCCCAGATAGCGCGCCGTCCTGCCCGCTGTCTTTCGTTGTCTTCACGAGGCCCCATGTCTTCGCCCGTCACCATCCAGCCATTCGACGGCAAGTCCGTCTGCCTGTTTTGCGGCTCGTCCGAGACGGTTCATCCCGACTATCTGGAAGCCGCCCGCGCGTTCGGCGAGCAGACGGCGCAGGCCGGCTGGCGGCTGGTCTATGGCGGAGGCGGGGTCGGTTTGATGGGCGCCTCGGCCCGCGCGGCTCACGCGGCCGGGGGGCGGGTTCTGGGGGTCATGCCAAGCTTTCTGCGCAGCCGCGAGCGGCTGTTCGACGAGGTCGAGACCCTGGTCGTGCCGTCGATGCACGAGCGCAAGACCATCATGTACGACCAGTCCGACGCCTTCGTGGTCGCGCCGGGCGGCGTCGGCACGCTGGAAGAAGCGATCGAGGTCCTGTCGTGGAAACGCCTGGACCTGCACGCCAAGCCGGTGATCTTCCTGAATCTGAACGGTTTCTGGAA
This sequence comes from Pseudomonadota bacterium, assembly GCA_034189955.1. Taxonomy (GTDB): domain Bacteria; phylum Pseudomonadota; class Alphaproteobacteria; order Caulobacterales; family Caulobacteraceae; genus Brevundimonas. Next base: position 14,432 of record JAXHTU010000028.1, read on the forward strand.
CGCGCTACTGGCGGTGATGGAGCACAGCATCGACGAAGGGATGACCCCCGCGACCTTCCGCCAGGCATGGGTGGTCTGCGACACGGTGGCCGAAGCGATCGAGGCGATGCGAGCGGCGGACGATCTGCCTCACTTGCAACATGATCGGCGATAAGTAATCACTGATCAGTCGGTGAAGATATGCGTCTCCTTTGAAAACGCATATTGACAGTTTCGTTTGAAAACTGACACTGGCGTCGCCGGCGGATGTCCGCCTGATTTTCTTCGGAGACCTCCCCATGCGTGCTCTGCTTTTCGCCGCGGCCATGCTTGTCGCCGCCCCGGCCGTCGCCCAGGCCCCCGTGTCCAGCGCCGTCCTGGCCGACGCCTCCAGGGCGCCGGCCAGCCGCACCATCATCGACAGCGCCACCTGGCGCTGCGAGGGCGCCAACTGCACCGCGACCGGCGGTTCCAGCCAGCCGGCCACACGCGCCTGCCGCCGGGTCGTGGCCCGCTTCGGCCCGGTCACCGCCTTCAGTTACAAGGGCGTGGACCTGAACGCCGAACAGATCGCCGCCTGCAACGCCTGATCCACGGCGTCGCCCGGCACAAAGCCAAGGGCCGCTCCTTACGGGGCGGCCCTTTCCGTATAAGCGGGTCGGAAAGGCGTGGGCTCAGGCGGTCTCGCCGGACAGACGGCGGACGATGCGCTCGCGACCGATCAGGGGCACGAGTGTAGCCATGTCCGGGCCGTGTTCCTGACCGGTGAGGATGTGGCGCAGGGGCATGAACAGCGTCTTGCCCTTCGCGCCGGTCCGCTCCTTCACCGCAGTGGTCCAGACCGACCAGGCGTCGGCCTCGAGGGTCGCCGGCAGGACCTCAAGCGCCGCGGCGGCGAAGGTCGGATCCTCGATCACCGGCGTCACGGGGCCGCTGATGATTCTTTCCAGATCAGAGATATCGGAAAATTTCTGAAGGTTGGGACGCAAGGCGTTCCAGACCGTCTCACCCAGATCGCAACCCAAGGCGGCCAGCCTCGGCTGCGCGGTCGCATAGTCCATGGCGTGCAGCGCCTGGGCGTTCAGCCGGTCGAGGTCGGCGGTGTCGTAACGCGCCGGCGAGCGGCCCATCTTCGAGAAGGAGAAGCTTGCGCCGAGGGCTTCGATCGACTCCCCGACCTCCAGCGGATCGGAGGTGCCGATACGGCCCAGATGGCTGGTGATGGCGATCGGCTCATAGCCCTGGTCGCGCATCTCGGCGATCGACAGGGACCCCAGCCGTTTGGACAGGGCCTGGCCGTCCGCGCCGACCAGCAGAGGCATGTGGGCGAAGGCCGGCACCGGGCCCCCGAGGGCCTCGAAGATCTCGATCTGGGCGCCGGTGTTGGTGACGTGATCCTCGCCCCGGATCACGTGGGTGATGGCCATGTCGATGTCGTCAACCACCGACGGAAGGGTGTAGAGGAACAGGCCGTCCTCGCGGATCAGAACGGGGTCGGACATCGAGGCGGTGTCGACCTCGGCGTGACCGCGCGAAAGGTCCTCCCAGGCGACACGCTTGCCGTCCAGCTTGAAGCGCCAGTGCGGCTTTCGGCCCTCGGCCTCGAAGGCGGCCTTCTCGGCGTCGGTCAGGTCCAGCGCCGCGCGATCGTAGATCGGCGGCAGGCCGCGTGACAGCTGCACCTTGCGGCGGCGGTCCAGCTCTTCGGAGGTGTCGTAGCAGGGATAGAGGCGCCCGGCGGCCTTGAGCCGCGACGCGGCCTCCTCGTAGCGGTCGAATCGCTTCGACTGGTTGTGGCGTTCGTCCCAGACGAGACCCAGCCAGGCCAGGTCATCCTCGATACCCTGTTCGAACTCAGGCGTGGAGCGGGCCAGGTCGGTGTCGTCGATGCGCAGGACGAAGGCGCCGCCCTGGCCCCCCTCTTCCCGGAAAGAATGGGCGAACATCCAGTTCACCAAAGCGGTGCGCACATTGCCTACGTGCAGCTTACCCGTCGGCGACGGGGCGAAACGAACCTTGACGGACATGGAGAGACCTTGAAACGCGGGGCGCACAGGTCGCCCCCGCCGCCCCTCAAGTCAAGGCTCGCCGGCCGTCAGTCGTCGCGGTGGACGCGTTCGCGGCGCTCGTGCCGTTCCTGGGCCTCCACCGAGAGGGTCGCGGTCGGGCGAGCCTCGAGCCGGCCGAGGCTGATCGGCTCGCCGGTCTCCTCGCAATAGCCGTAGGAACCGTCCTCGATACGGCGCAGGGCCTCGTCGATCTTGGAGATCAACTTGCGCTGTCGGTCCCGGGTCCGAAGCTCCAACGCGCGGTCGGACTCGGACGACGCCCGATCGACGAGATCCGGATGATTCTCCGTCTCCGCCTTCAGGTTGACCACCGTACCCTTCGACTCGCGAAGGATTTCATCCTTCCAGGCCAGAAGTTTGGCCTTGAAGTAGGCCAGTTGCCGCTCACTCATGAACGGCTCGTCCTCAGACGGCCGATAGGCGTTCGGCTCAATCACAGACGCCAATGCGTTCATCGCACTCACGCTTTCAACAACGCCCCCCTGTGGCGCTGTGCTGCGTATAGGGACGGCGAAGAGTCGCGGCAACAACGCTCGCGCGAGCGTGACCCCCTATTGACCCCGTCGGCGGGCGAGCGTGACATTTCTTCATCACCCATCGCTCGTCGATCACGCTTTTGCGAAATATTTCACCGGCTTATGTTGCGCCGCGGCGAATATCGGCCTTTGCGAGCTCGACAGCCGCCCGCAAGTCGATCTGGGCGAGCAGGCTGCTCAGCGTCGGGTCGGCATCGACCGGACACTCCTCGCGCAGGCTGCGGCTGAGGCGGTCCAAAGCCCCCTCGCCCGCCTCGCCCGCCAGCAGGGCCAGCTTCAGTTCGTCCAGCCGGTCCAGCAAACCGCCGCCACGTCGGATGGCGCGGCGCCGACGCTCCGTGGCGTCGTCGACCCCCTGCAGGGCCATCAGGGCGGAGACCCCCGCGACGCCGGAGACGCTGCCGGCCGCCGAGGCGGCCCCGGCCGGAGCCGAGGTGGCGGCCGACGGCACGGAGAAGCCGCCCGACGCCCTTGAGGGACGAGCGCCCGACGACGACGACGACGGGCCGGATGGTCCGGTGACCTTCATGGATTGCGACTCCAGGACATGCCGGACCATCGGCGGCGCCGGGTCACCGTTTGGTTAACGGCCCGGCAGTTTCTGCCGGATCGATCGCATTCGTTTGAGGTCGGCCCTCTGATTCCAAAACGAATTCTGATTGGCACGGCGCTGGCATGACTGACCGCACAACAGTTCGCGGACCCCGTACCGATGCAGAAACTGCTCGCCTCTCTCCTGACCGCCGCCGCCGTCGCCGGATTCGCCATCCCGGCGGCCGCCCAGTCGCGGATCAAGGACATCGCCGCCATCGAGGGTGTCCGCACCAACCAACTGGTCGGCTACGGTCTGGTGGTCGGGCTGAACGGCACCGGCGACAGCCTGCGCAACTGCCCCTTCACCCGGCAGTCCCTGGAGGGCATGACCGAGCGTCTCGGCGTCAACATCCGCGGCTCCAACGCCAACTCCAAGAATATGGCGGCCATCATGGTCACCGCCGAACTGCCGCCGTTCTCCACCCCGGGCGCGCGCATCGACGTCAGCGTCTCGTCGATGTGCGACGCCAAAAGCCTGTTGGGCGGCACCCTGCTCGTCACCAGCCTGCAAGGCGCCGACGGAGAGGTCTATGCGGTGGCCCAGGGATCGATCCAGACCGGCGCGGTCTCGGCGTCGGGCGGCTCCGGCTCGTCGGTGACGCGGGGGGTGCCGACCGCCGGCCGCATCGCCTCGGGCGCCACGGTCGAGCGCGAGACCGGATTCCAGCTGGCCAATATGAACGAGGTGCGGCTGACGCTGCGCAACCCCGACTTCACCACGGCCCAGCGCGTCGCCGCCGCCATCAATCAAGTCTATCCGAACGCCGCCCTGGCCGAGAACGGCACCGTCATCGCCCTGCGCGCCCCGGGCCAGATGGGCATGGCCGGCTTCCTCAGCCGGGTCGAGAACCTGCCGGTCACGGTCGACTCGCCGGCCAAGGTCATCATCGACGAGGTCAACGGCGTCATCGTCATGGGCGAGGCGGTGCGGGTTTCGACCGTCGCCATCGCCCAGGGCAATCTGACGGTCTCGATCCAGGAAACCCCGCTGGTCAGCCAGCCGGAACCGTTCGGCCGCGGCGAGACGGTCGTGGCGCCGCAGACCGATGTCACGGTCGAGGAGGAACTGGGGCGGGAGATGCGCATCGTCGGCGGCGGGGCCTCCCTCTCGGACCTCGTCAACGGGCTGAACGCGCTCGGCGTCAGCCCGCGCGACATGATCAGCATCCTGCAGGCGATCAAGGCGGCGGGCGCCCTGCAGGCCGACATCGAGGTGATGTGAAGATGACCCCCCTGTCCCTCGACACCGCCCTGCTTCAATCGCCGGGCGCCGCGCCGAAGCCCGCCGTCACCGACCGCATGCGCGAGACGGCCGAGAGCTTCGAAGTCTCCTTTCTCTCCCAGATGCTGAAGCCGATGTTCGAGGGGCTGTCGACCGACGGTCCGTTCGGCGGCGGCGAGGCCGAAGGCACCTGGCGCAGTTTCATGATCGAGGCCATGGCCAAACAGACGGTCAAGGCCGGAGGCATCGGCCTGGCCGACACCGTCGTCGCGCAGATGTTGAAGATGCAGGAGCAGAGCCAGTGACCGGAACCGCCGAACTCAACGCCACCGCCCGTGTTCGCCAGCTGATCGACCTGACCGAGCGGCTGACCGCCAGTCTCGGCGCCGAGGCCAAAGCCTTCGAGGCCCATCGGCCGCAGGACGCGGCCGCCACCCTCGCCGGCACCCAGGATCTGGCCAACACCTATCGCCGCGAGTCGGCGCAGGTGAAGGCCAACCCGAGCGTTCTGGCGGCCGCGCCGGCCAGCGAACGCGCCGCGCTGATCCGCGTCACCGAAGCTTTCGAGGCCATACTGACCCGGCACTCCCACGCGATCGAGGCCGCGCGGATCATCTCCGAGGGTCTCGTCCAGACCATCGCGGCCGAGGTGACGGCGCAACGCGGCAGTCCGTCGGCCTATGGCGCCAGCGGTCGCGCGAACGTCGGCGACGGTCGGGCGGTGGCGTTCAACCGCACCGCCTAGGTTCGCGTTAAGGCTGTTCATCCAACCTATATTTTGTTTCTTCCGTCCAGGCTGCCCGGATGGACACCAAATCCCGCCTGTTGGGGCTTGCCTTCGCCTCCGCCGACGCGCTGCTTGAATTGGACGCGGCGCGCAAGGTCGTGTTCGCCGTCGGCGCCGGCCCGCTCCCAGGGGTTGATCCGGCCGCCGCCTGGCCGGGAACGGCGCTGGATGACATGGTGGGAGAAGCCAGCCGTCCGGTCGTGGCCCGGGCGCTGGCGCAGATCACGCCCGGGGTGCGGCTCCCGTCGGTGGACGTCCTGATCGTCTGTCCGGACCAGCATGTGCGACGGGCGAAGCTGCGCCTGTTCGAGCTGCCAGAACTGAGCCCCGCGGTGTCCTGCGCCCTGACATGGGAAGGTCCGGCGTTCAGCCTGGCCCTGCCCGAGGCCCCTCCCCTGCTGGACGCCCGCGGCTTGATGGACCGCCTTCGCGGCGCCCTTGAGGCGCCGGAGCAGAACGCCCGGCTCGCCGTGTCCTTCGTTGAGGTGCATGGCCTGGTCGGAGACGAGGAGCCGCACCGGCGCGCCACGGCGCGGATCGAGGCGGCGCTGCAGACTTCGTCCCTCGACGGCGCCAGCGCGGGCCGGCTGGCCGACGAACGGTTCGCCGTGATCTGCGCGGCAGGCGATGCGGGCGAGGTCGCCGCTGAGATCCGCCAGGCGGGCGAGATCGAGGGGCTCGTGCTGGCCGTCGAAGCCTGCGTCGCCGCCGTGCCGGACACGGCGCCGACGGGCGTCTGCCTGAAAGCGCTGCGGTTCGCGCTGGAGCTCTATATCCGCCAGGGTGGCGCGGCACGACCCGATCTGGCCTTCTCGGACAGTCTGCGACAGACACTGAAGGAGGCCGAGCAATTTCGGACTCTGGTGCGGGGCCGGAAGTTTCAGCTGCAATACCAGCCGATTGTCCACCTCGAGACGCGGGCGGCGCACCATTTCGAGGCCCTCGCCCGGCTGGGCGGCGACACCGGTCCGGCGGAGACCATCCGCATGGCGGAAGAGCTGGGCCTCATCGAGGGGTTCGACCTCGCCGTCGCCGAGAAGACCCTGCGCCAGCTGGAGCGTCCGGGATTTGGCCTGACCCGGGTGGCGGTCAACGTCTCGGGCGCCTCCCTGGCCAATGACGACTATGTCGTGGGACTGCTGCGCATGACCGCGGCCACGCCCGAGGTCTGCAGGCGGCTGATTGTCGAAGTCACCGAGACTTCGGCCATCCAGGACCTCGACGGAGCGAACCGGCGGCTGAAGGCCCTGCAGAAGACCGGCATGAAGATCTGCCTGGACGATTTCGGCGCCGGCGCCGCCTCCTACGAATATCTGCGGCGGCTGACGGCCGACACGGTCAAGATCGACGGCACCTTCGTGAAGGATATCGCCAGCGACCGGTCGCGCACCCTGATCGCCCATCTGGTGAAACTGGCCGGCGACCTGGGTATGACGACCATAGCCGAGATGGTCGAGACCGAGGAACAGGCCCGCATGGTGCAGGCGCTGGGCGTCGAATTCGGCCAGGGGTGGGCGTTCGGACGGCCCACGGCGGAACCGGTCGCGCAGACGCCGGAGCCGGCGCCGGCGCGCCGCGTCGGCTCGGTCACAGGCTGGGGCTGACCACGGCGAGCGTTCGCTCGACGCCGACCGCCGCGAGAAAGTCCGGGTCGTGGCTGACCACGACGACAGCCCCGTCCCAGACCGCCAGCGCCGCTTCCACGGCGGCGATCGAGTCGAGATCGAGATGATTGGTCGGCTCGTCGAGAATCAGGAGTTGCGGTGGTCGGGCGGCCGTCATGACGCAGGCCAGGGCCGCGCGCAGCCGCTCCCCGCCCGACAGCGTGCCGACGAGCCGATGCGCCGCCGCGTTGCGAAAGAGGAAGCGGGCCAGGGCCGAATGGGCTTCGTTCGGCGTCGCTTCAGGATTGAGGCGACGGTAGGCCCCGATCAGGGTTTCGTTCGGCCGGAGCAAGGCGGCGTCCTGATCCAGCATGGCCGCAGCGACAGGGCGCTCGACCCGACCGGCGGTCGGCTCCAGCGTCCCGGACAGCAGCCGCAGCAGGGTCGTCTTGCCGGCGCCGTTGGGGCCGGTGATCGCCACACGCTCGGGGCCGGAAACCCGCAGCGAGACGGGGCCGACGATGCGCCGTCCGTCCGGCGCGTCCCACGCGGCCTCTTCCAGCGCCAGCACGTCGCGCCCCGCGGCCAGACCGGTGGTCGGGATGGGAAGGTTCAGGACGCGAACCCGTTCGACCCGATCGCGGGCCGCGGCCAGTTGGGCCCCGGCCGCCGCGGCGCGGCGCCGGGCCAACAGGTTTTCTCGGGCGGCGGAGTTTTCCGCCCGCTCGGCCATCGCGCCCAGCAGGATCTTCGGCTCCGACTTCCGCGCCGCGAAGGCGCGTCCGGCCCTGTCGCGCCTCGCCTTCTTCTCCAAGGCAGTCTGGCCCTCACGCTGGATCCGGGCCGCGCCGCGCTCCGCGGCGTCCAGATCGCGTTCCGCCGTCGCCCGCTCCAGCGCCTTTCGTTCGACATAGAGGTCAAAGCCCCCGCCATAGATGGCGACGCCCAGGCCCGACAGTTCGACGATCCGGTCCATGCGCCGCAACAGGGCCCGGTCATGGCTGACCACCACCGCCCCGCCCTTCCAGCGCGCCAGCAGATCGGCGATGGCCGCGCGACCGTCCGCGTCCAGATGATTGGTCGGCTCGTCCAGCACCAGCAGGTCTGGCTGTTCCAGCAGGAGGGCGGCGAGTCGGGCGCGGGTCTGCTCGCCGCCGCTCAGGGTCGCGGCGGGACGCATCGGATCGATCCCGGCGAGACCGACGTCGGCGAGCGCGGCTTCGATCCGGTCTTCCAGCGTCCAGTCGACGTCGGCGAGATCGCCAGGCCCCGCCTCGCCGGACAGGACGCGGCGCACGACGCCCATCGCGGCCCCGACGCCCAGCAGGTCGATCAGGCTTTCATCGGACCCGGGGTCGCGCCTCTGCGCCAGCCAACCAACACGGCCGATGCGAGCAACCACCCCTTCAGCAGGTTCGGCCAGGCCGGCGACGAGGCGCAGCAAGGTGGTCTTGCCGGACCCGTTGCGACCGACGACGCCTGTTCGCTCACGCCCGAAGGCGAGGCTCAGGTCCGAGAAGAGGGTATGACCGTCAGGCGTCCGAGCCGCGACGCGATCCAGCGTCACGAATGCGGATGGGGACGGGTTTGGGGCGAGGCTGGGTGAGGACATGGACAAACGCGAGCAGCGAGGCGGAAAGGGCGAAACCAATTCCCAGTGCGCTGATCATGTTCGTCGGGCCTCCGGTTATCTCACTCGAAGGCGATAGAATGGGTCGCGAACCGCCTCGTCGCAAGACATTTCGCCCGGAAGGCGCTCTGACGAAGCCGTGACCGCTCCAGCGGACGTCGGACGCTGCGACGCTGCCGCGGCTGGCCGCGGCGGCGCGAGCCCCCTACATGGCACGACATGAACCATCCCGCCGACCTCCAGGACGCCGCCGGAAGGCGCGCCGCGATCGTTGCGCAAACGCGGGCGGAAACCGGCATCGACGAGGCCATGATCGCCCGGCTGGTTGACGGTTTCTATGAACGGGTGCGCTCCGATCCGTTGCTCGGACCGGTGTTCGAAGACCGCATCGCCGACTGGGAACCGCATCTGGCGCAGATGCGGCTGTTCTGGTCCTCGGTGGCGCTGATGAGCGGGGTCTATCACGGGCGGCCGATGCCGAAGCACCTGCCCCTGCCCGTAGACGCCCGCCATTTCGACCGCTGGCTGACGCTGTTCGAAGCCACGGCCCGGGACCTGTGCCCGCCCGCCGCCGCCGACCATTTCATCGAACGCGCCCGCCGTATCGCCGAGAGCCTGGAACTCGGGATCGCGGGGGCCAACGGCGTGCTGCTGGACAGGGGTCAACGGTATCTGCGGGCGACGGAGGCGTGGTCGCCGCCGGAGTCGTAACCGGCGTCGAGACCGCCGCCCCTGCTGCCATACGCTGTCAGCAGTCCGGCGACCACGCCTATATGTTCCCACATTGTTCTTGCTGATTTCGGCGAATTGATCCCCATATAGCGTCGTCGCGCCGGACCCTTGCGGGCCCTGTGGCGTTCCCGAATCCCCAGTCCCCAGGCCTCATGACCGAAAAGCACAACTTCATCCGCGTGCGCGGCGCCCGCGAGCACAATCTCAAGGGCGTCGATCTCGACATCCCGCGCGAACAGCTCGTCGTCATGACCGGCCTGTCCGGCTCGGGCAAAAGCTCGCTCGCCTTCGACACCATCTACGCCGAAGGCCAGCGCCGCTATGTCGAGAGCCTGAGCGCCTATGCCCGGCAGTTCCTCGAACTGATGGGCAAGCCGGATGTCGACCTGATCGAAGGCCTGTCGCCGGCCATCTCGATCGAACAGAAGACCACCTCCAAGAACCCGCGCTCGACCGTCGGCACGGTGACCGAGATCCACGACTATATGCGCCTGCTGTGGGCGCGTGTCGGCGTGCCCTATTCGCCGGCCACCGGCCTGCCGATCGAGAGCCAGACCATCTCCATGATGGTCGACAAGCTGACCGCCCTTCCTGAAGGCGAGCGGCTGATGCTGCTGGCTCCGGTCGTCCGCGGCCGCAAGGGCGAGTACCGCAAGGAGATGGCGGAGTGGCAGCGCGCGGGTTTCCAGCGCGTCAAGATCGACGGCGAGTACTACGCCATCGAGGACGCCCCGACGCTGGACAAGAAGTTCAAGCACGACATCGACATCGTGGTGGACCGGATCGTCACCAAGGCGGGGCTGGAGAGCCGCTACGCCGACAGCCTGCAGACCGCCCTGGGTCTGGCCGACGGCATCGCCGTGACCGAGTGGGCGAATGTCGCAGAGGGCGAGACCGAGCCGCGCCGGCTGACCTTCTCCGAGAAATTCGCCTGCCCGGTCTCCGGCTTCACCATCAGCGAGATCGAGCCGCGGCTGTTTTCGTTCAACAATCCGTTCGGCGCCTGTCCGGTCTGCGACGGCCTCGGCGTCAAGCTGGCCTTCGACGCCGACCTCGTCATCCCGGACCGCGACAAGACCCTGCACAAGGGGGCCGTGGCGCCGTGGTCGCGCGGGCCGTCGCCGCTGTACACCCAGACGCTGCAGTCGCTGAGCCAGCACTACGGTTTCTCGATGGACAAGCCCTGGCGCGAGCTGCCGGAACAGGCGCAGCGGGTGATCCTGCACGGCACGGGCGCCGAGAAGATCAAATTCCGTTATGACGACAACGCCCGCACCTATGAAGTGTCCAAGGCCTTCGAGGGCGTTCTGCCCAACCTCGAGCGGCGGTGGCGCGAGACCGACTCCTCGTGGGTGCGCGAGGAACTGGGACGGTTCCAGTCAGAGACTCCGTGCGAAGCCTGCGGCGGCAAGCGGCTGAAGCCCGAGGCCCTGGCGGTCAAGATCGCCGGGGAGGACATCGCCACCGTCTCATGGCTGTCGATCAAACACGCCCACGACTGGTTCACCGGCCTGAACGACAGGCTGTCCGACAAGCAGATGGAGATCGGCCGCCGGGTGCTGAAGGAAATCACCGACCGGCTGCGTTTCCTCAACAATGTCGGGCTCGACTACCTCAGCCTGTCGCGCGCCTCGGGCACCCTGTCCGGCGGCGAGAGCCAGCGCATCCGTCTGGCGTCGCAGATCGGTTCGGGCCTGACCGGCGTGCTGTATGTGCTCGACGAGCCGTCGATCGGCCTTCACCAGCGCGACAACTCGCGCCTGCTGGAAAGCCTGCGCGGCCTGCGCGACCTCGGCAATTCGGTTCTGGTCGTCGAGCACGACGAAGAGGCCATCCTGACGGCCGACTATGTCATCGACATGGGCCCGGCCGCCGGCGTCCACGGCGGCGAGGTCTGCGCCCAGGGCACGCCGGCCGAGATCATGGCCAATCCGAAGTCGCTGACGGCCAAGTATCTGACCGGCGAGCGCGAGATCGAACTGCCGCCGGAAGGCCGCCGTCCCGTCGACCGCAAGAAGATGCTCCGCATCAGCGGCGCGACCGGCAACAATCTGAAGAGCGTCACCGGCGAGATCCCCGCCGGCCTGTTCACCTGCGTCACCGGGGTGTCTGGCGGCGGCAAGTCGACCTTCACCATCGAGACCCTGTACAAGGCCGCGGCCCGCCGGCTGCACAACGCCTCGGACGCCCCCGCCCCCTTCGACCGCATCGAGGGCCTGGAGATGTTCGACAAGGTCATCGACATCGACCAGTCGCCCATCGGCCGCACCCCGCGCTCCAATCCGGCCACCTATACCGGCGCCTTCGGCCCGATCCGCGACTGGTACGCCGGCCTGCCGGAGTCCAAGGCCCGCGGATACGGCCCCGGCCGCTTCAGCTTCAACGTCAAGGGCGGCCGCTGCGAGGCCTGCCAGGGCGACGGCCTGATCAAGATCGAGATGCATTTCCTGCCCGACGTCTACGTCACCTGCGACGTCTGCAAGGGCAAGCGCTACAACCGCGAGACGCTGGAAATCGTCTTCAAGGGAAAGTCGATCAGCGACGTGCTCGACATGACGGTCGAGGAGGCGGCCAGCTTCTTCAAGGCCGTGCCGTCGATCCGGGACAAGATGCTGACCCTGAACCGGGTCGGTCTGGGCTACGTCAAGGTCGGCCAGTCGGCGACTACCCTTTCGGGCGGCGAGGCGCAGCGGGTCAAGCTGTCGAAGGAGCTGTCGAAACGGGCCACCGGCAAGACGCTGTACATCCTCGACGAGCCGACCACGGGGCTGCATTTCGAGGACACGCGCAAGCTGCTGGAGGTGCTCCAGGAACTGGTCGAGAACGGCAACACCATCGTGGTGATCGAGCACAATCTCGACGTCATCAAGGTGGCCGACTGGCTGCTGGACTTCGGCCCAGAGGGCGGCGACGGCGGGGGCGAGATCGTGGCGGTCGGCACCCCCGAACAGGTCGCGGCCAATCCGAAAAGCTGGACCGGCAAATATCTCAAGGAGGTGCTGGCCCGGCACGAGACCCGCCGCAAGGCGCGGGTGTCGGCGCTGAAGAAGCGGGCCTGACGCCTCAGGCCGGAACCGCGGCGGGTTCGACCCCGTGGTCGCGGGTCCGGCCGCGCAAAGCCAGCACGACGGCGCCGGTCAGCAGCACGGCGGTGGTGACCAGGCTCGCCTCGGGCCCGAACGCCCCGCCGGTCAGCCACCAGACCGAGCCCGGGGCCGCCGTCAGGTCCGTGATCAGCGGCAAGGTGTCGATCTTCATCCCCGACACCTCCAGCCCGAAGCCGAGACCCAGGAGCCAGTTCCAGGCGGCATGCCAGCCGCATACGCCCCACAGCGAGCCTTCGCGGACGGCGTAGAGGCTGATGAACAGGCCGAACAGGACGATGTTGGCGAGGCCGACATAGAGCTCCTTCGAGGGCTCGATATTGCCGGCGTGGGCGAGGGCGAACAGGGCCGAATTGGCGACCACGGCGATCCACAAGCCATGGCGCGAGGCGATCAGCTGCATCAGCCAGCCGCGGAACAGCAGTTCCTCCGACGAGCCTTGGATGATGAACCCGAGCAGCAGGACGCCGATGGGCAGCAGGGCCGGGCCGACCGCGGCCGAGCCGAAGGCGCCAGCGCCCTCTACCACATAGCCCCCGGCCGCCCAGATGACGCCGACCACGGTCAGCAGGAAGGCCAGGCCGAGCAGATAGCCGCGCAGGAATCGCACGGGTCCTTTGGCGTTGAGGCCCAGGGCGGAAGGCCCGCGCCGCTCGAACAGCCTCGCCCAGAGCAGGAGCAGGACCGAGCCGAGGCCAAAGGCGGCGGCGAGCTCATAGGCCAGTTGCGGCCAGCCATCGGCGCCGCCGCCCGGGGTGATGAAGCCGATCGCGATCGCAGGGTAGTAGGCCGCCAGCTGGCCGCCGAGCATGAAGACGATGCAGAGCACGATCGCGGCGATCGTCCACGTCCGGCGGTCGCTCCGCTTGCGCTCGGCGTAAAGTTCGATGCCCGCCATGCGGCGCTCCTGGTCACGATCCCGCGGACTGGGCTCCGCTCCCGCTTGAGGCGGCCGGAGCGGCGATTGGATGCAGCGACAACGAAACTTTTACGCCCGATGGCGCCTCAAGCGGCTCCGGCCGGTCGCTCGTTGCTCAGCGGACGACGTCGGCGCCGGGGCGGGCGCCGATGATGTCGCGATAGGCCACGGCCGGCGGGGCCAGGAAGATGGCGTAGGTCAGGGCCGAGAAGATCGAGCTGATCACCAGATTGGCGAGGATGGCGGGGGTGAAGAAGGCCGCCATCGAGGTGTAGTCGGCCTGGACCGACTCGAACACCGTCACGATCGACGTTCCCCCGGCCCCGCCGAGGCCGAACATCACCGCCATGCTGATGGCGCCGCCCAGCAGGGAGACGACGATGCCGAGGATGGCGGCGACGATGTAGCAGCCGAGCAGCGACCAGAAATGACCCTTGGTCGCGCCCCACGATTCGAAGATGCGGATCCGGCCCTCGTCAAAGGTCATCGGACCGGCGAAGGAAAACTTCGTCCAGAAGGCCAGGGAGGCGAAGATCATGGCGAGGTAAATGACGAGGATCACTGCGCCCATGGCGAGGCCCGCGCCCATGCCGCCGCCGCCGCCCATGCCGATCGCGACGCCGAAAAGGCCGCCGATGACGGCCAGCAGGATCACGGCCACGATGGTGACCACGAGGCTGAGGAGGAAGAGGACCACGAGCACGACGGCCATGCGCACTTCGGTCATGCCGAGGCGCAGATAGCCGAAGGCGGAATCGGCGGGCCGCAGCACGGTGCGGTAGACCGCCGAGGTGAAGATGGCGAAGACCAGCAGGGCGATCGGGAAGATGAAGACGTAGAGCGAGGCGATTTCGCCCATCATCGACATGACCTCGGCCGGGTCCTCGCTGGGCGTCTGGCTCATGGCCATGAACTCATTCATCGTGCCGCCGAACAGGGCGACCATGCCGACCGACGAGACCAGGCTGATCAGCAGCGACGCCGCCGCCCAGATCATCATCGCCTTCGGCTTCTCCCGAGCGATCCGAAACCCCTCGATCGCCGCATCCATCGCCTGAAACGCCATGTGTCCCTCCCCGGTCTTACGGCCAGCCTAGCCCAGCCGGCGAGCCCCGGCTAGAAGCCCGGTCATGACTTCCTCCCCCTCCCCCGTCCATGTCATCGGCGGCGGCCTCGCCGGCTCCGAGGCCGCCTGGCAGATCGCCAGCGCCGGCGTGCCCGTCATCCTGCACGAGATGCGCGGCGTGCCCGGCGTCAAGACCGACGCCCATCATACGGATGGGCTGGCCGAGCTGGTCTGTTCGAACTCCTTCCGGTCGGACGACTGGGAGTACAATGCGGTCGGCCTGCTGCACGCCGAGATGCGGGCGCTGGACTCGATCATCATGGCCTGCGGCGACGTCAATCAGGTGCCGGCCGGCGGGGCGCTGGCGGTCGATCGGGAGGGCTTTTCGCAGGCGGTGACGGCGAAGCTGGAGGCGCATCCGCTGGTCACCATCGTGCGCGAGGAGATCGCCGGACTGCCGCCCGGGGACTGGGACAATGTCATCGTCGCCACCGGGCCGCTGACCTCCCCGGCGCTGGCCGAGGCGATCCTCAAGACCACGGGCGAGGAGAGCCTGAGCTTCTTCGACGCCATCGCGCCGATCATCCACGCCGACTCGATCGACTTCGACATCGCCTGGCGGCAGTCGCGCTATGACAAGGAGGGGCCGGGCGGGGACGCCGCGGCCTATGTCAACTGCCCGATGGACAAGGCGCAGTACGAGGCCTTCATCGACGCCCTGCTGAACGGGCCCAAGGCCGAGTTCAAGGAGTGGGAAAACGTCCCCTATTTCGACGGCTGTCTGCCGATCGAGGTGATGGCCGAGCGCGGCCGCGAGACCCTGCGCCACGGCCCCATGAAGCCGGTCGGCCTGACCAATCCGCGCGACCCGCAGGTCAAGGCGTATGCGATCGTCCAGCTGAGGCAGGACAATGCGCTTGGGACCCTTTTCAACATGGTTGGCTTCCAGACCAAGCTGAAGCACGGGGCCCAGGCCGAGGTGTTCCGCATGATCCCGGGCCTGCACGAGGCCCAGTTCGCGCGGCTGGGCGGGCTGCACCGCAACACCTTCCTCAACTCGCCCAAACTGCTGGACCGGCAGTTGCGGCTGAAGGCGATGCCGCGGCTGCGCTTCGCCGGGCAGGTGACCGGGGTCGAGGGCTATGTCGAGAGCGCGGCCATGGGTCTGCTGACCGGACGGCTGGCGGCGGCCCAGGCGCTGGGCCGCGATCTGGCCCCGCCGCCGCCCGAGACGGCGATGGGGGCGCTGGTCGAACACATCACGGGCGGGCATCTGGAAGGGTCGAAATTCCAGCCGATGAACATCAACTACGGCCTGCTGCCGCCGCTGGAGGCGCCGAAGGTCGATGGCGAGGGTAAGCGGATCAATCCGAAGGATCGGGGGCGGGCGAAGAAGCGGCTGATGAGCGAGCGGGCGATTCTCGCGCTCAAGGCCTGGCGGGACGCGGGCTGATGGCGGAGCCTTGCGAGCTCGATCGGCTCATCGCCCGCCGGGTGACCCTGATCTACCGCCTCGACCTGATCGCGAAGGGGGCGCAGCTGACGTATGACGACGGCTCGGCGGTCGACATGGCCAGCGAAACGGCGCGGTTGAAGGACGAGGTCGCGCGCCTCGACCGCAAGATCGCCCTGCTCGGACCGGCCGCCGGTCAGGTCTGACGGTTCGCCTCGATCCAGCGCCGCACCAGGCGCTCCAGGGCGGGCCCATGCGCTTCGAAGTCGGCCACCGTCCTCAGCGTCACCACGCCCCGATCCGGCGCAGGCCATCTGGCGACCCTGTCCGGATCATCGAAGGCGAACGCCGTCGCGTCCTTCACCGCCGCGCCGCGATGCAGGACCATGCGCACGCCGCCCTTGCGCTCGATGCCGAGGGTGATCCGGTCCTGATCCCCGTCCGCAAAGCTGGGTGCGTTCCATTTGATCGTCTCGGTCAGACCGGGAGCGGCGCGCATCACCATTCCCCGCAGCCGGTCCACCGCGTCGCGGTCCTCCGGCGACAAACTGTCCAACCATGCTTCGACGGCGTTCCCCATGGGCGAGACCTTCCCTAGGTTCCTTGCGTGGCGCAAGCCGCCGGAGTTTTCATGTCCCCCGACCTGCCGTTCACTTTCGCCAAACGCGCCATCCGCCAGCGGATCAGCGACGTTTTCAACGACGCCGACAAGGGCGAGCGGCCGGTGCTGCGGCGGGCCGACGCGCTGTTTCCGCCGGAGTCCGTGGCGTGGAAGGTCAATGGCGACGTGGTCACCATGATGATCGGCGGGGTCTCGGGCCTGTTGCTGCAGATGCTGCATCCGGCGGTGCTGGCGGGGGTGTGGGACCACTCGGACTTCCGCGCCGACATGCACGGACGGCTGCGGCGGACGGCCAAGTTCATCGCCGTGACGACCTATGACCACGCCGAAGCCGGCCGAGCGGCGATCGAAAAGGTCAACCGGATCCACAGCAAGCTGGGCGGCGTCCTGCCGGACGGCACGCCCTATCGGGTCACCGATCCGGAGCTGCTGGCCTGGGTGCATGTGACCGAGACGATCAGCTTTCTCGACGCCTGGATCCGTTACGCCGAGCCGGGCATGCCGCGGGCGGAGCAGGACGCCTATTTCGCCGAGATGGCGCGGGTCGGGGAGGCCTTGGGGGCCGATCCCCTGCCCCGCGACCGGGCCGCGGCCGAAGCGCTGATCCAGAGCTACCGGCCGCGGTTGAAGGCCGACGACCGGACGCGGGAGGTGGCGCAGATGGTCATGCGCCAACGGGTCGGATCGCCGGCGGTCGACGCCGCGGCGGGGGTGATCATGCAGGCCGGGCTCGATCTGATGCCGGCGTGGGCGCGGCGGATGCACGCCCTGCCGCCGGGCCTGCCGACGCCGCTGGTGCGCGGCGGAGCCTTGTCGACGGCGCGGCTGCTGCGCTGGGCGTTCAGAGGATCGCCGAACCGGGGCGTGCACCCCAGGGACGTGACGGCCTTCCCGCGCCAGCCGGGCTAGCCGCCGCGGCCGCCGTGTTTGGCGTATTCGAGCCGGGCGATGGTGCGGTTGTGGACCTCGTCCGGACCGTCGGCGATGCGCAGGGTGCGGACCATGGCGTACATCTCGGCCAGGGGCGTATCGCCCGAGACGCCGGCGCCGCCGAAGGCCTGGATGGCGTCGTCGATGATCTGCAGCGCCATGCGCGGGGCGGCCACCTTGATCTGGGCGATCTCGGATTTGGCGTTTTTCGCCCCCGCCTCGTCCATCATCCAGGCGGCCTTGAGCACCAGCAGGCGGCACATTTCGATATTGGTGCGGGCCTCGCCGATGCGCTGCTCCCAGACCGAGTGTTCGGCGAGGGCCTTGCGGAAGGCGGTGCGGCTCAGCAGGCGGGCGGTCATCAGCTCGAGCGCCCGCTCGGCCATGCCGATGACGCGCATGCAGTGATGGATGCGGCCGGGGCCGAGGCGGCCCTGGGCGATCTCGAAGCCGCGGCCCTCGCCGGCGATCAGGTTCTCGACCGGGACGCGGACGTTTTCCAGCACCACCTCGGCGTGGCCGATCGGGCGCTCGTCATAGCCGAAGACCGAGAGCATGCGCTCGACGCGGAAGCCGGGCGTGTCGACGGGGACGATGATCTGCGACTGCTGGGTGTGGACCGAGGCGTCGGGGTCGGTCTTGCCCATGACGATGGTCACGGCGACGTTGGGGTGGCCCATGTTGGTCGACCACCATTTGCGGCCGTTGATCACATAGTGGTCGCCGTCGCGCTCGATGCGGGTCTGGATGTTGGTGGCGTCGGACGAGGCGACCTCGGGCTCGGTCATCAGGAAGGCCGAGCGGATCTCGCCGGCCATCAGCGGCTTGAGCCAGCGATCCTGCTGTTCGGCGTTCCCGTACATATGGAGCACTTCCATATTGCCGGTGTCGGGGGCGTTGCAGTTGAACACCTCGGCCGACCACAGGTGGCGGCCCATCAGTTCGGCCAGCGGGGCGTATTCGAGATTGGTCAGGCCGGCGCCGTGATCGCCGGGCAGGAACATGTTCCACAGGCCGGCCTCGCGGGCCTGGGCCTTCAGCTCTTCCATCGCCGGCGGCTGGCGGGTGTGGTCCTCGCGGACCTGGGCCCAGTAGTCCGCCGAGCGCGGCAGGACCTTGTCGTCCATGAAGCGGCGCACGCGCTCCTGCCAGTGCAGGGCCTTGTCGCTGGGGCGGAAGTCCATCGAGGTCTCCTTCTCCCTCCCCTTCATGGGGAGGGACGATCGGCGAAGCCGATCCGGGTGGGGCTGCGTGAAGCGTCCGCCGATGGAGACCGAGGCTGGACTTCCCCACCCTGTCGTTGCTTCGCGCCGACATCCCTCCCCATGACGGGGAGGGAGAAATTCGGTCCTAGCGCTTCAGCAGCGGGGCCAGCTTCTGCGCGATCATCATGTCGCCGGCGATCTTCAGCTTGCCCTGCAT
>JAXHTU010000029.1:0-32811 GCA_034189955.1 Pseudomonadota bacterium
CGGCGCGGAGGGCATGATGGTCGAGATGGCGTGTTTGTAGACCAGCTGCGACTGGCCGTCGCGGCGCAGCAGCACGCAGAAATTGTCGAACCAGGTCACGATGCCCTGCAGCTTGACGCCGTTCACCAGGAAAATGGTCAGGGGCGTCTTGGTCTTGCGGACGCTGTTGAGGAAGGTGTCCTGAAGGTTTTTGGACTTGTCTTGCGACATGGCAGGTTCAGCCTGTTCTTGCTTGTTCTCCGGCCGAGGGAGCGGCGCGGGGCTGGATCGAATGTCCGGCCCCTCACCTTAGCCACCCCGCCCGCGAGGCCGCAACGCCTAGATGGCGTCGCGGCGCGCCTGGTCCAGATACAGGGTGCGCAGACGGGTGGTGATCGGTCCCGGCGCGCCGTCGCCGATCGTGACCCCGTCGATCGACACCGCCGGCATGACGAAGGCCCCCGCGGCGGTGAAGAAGGCCTCTTTCGCCCGCTTGGCCTCGTCGACGCTGAACGGCCGTTCGTCCAGTTCGATACCCTCTTCCTCGATCAGCGCCATGATCGCGGTGCGGGTGATCCCCTTCAGGATATTGGCCTGGGCGTCACGCGTCCGCAGCTTGCCGTTTTCGTCGACGATCCAGGCGTTGGTCGAGGAGCCCTCGGTGACCAGGCCCATCTCATCGACCATCCAGGCTTCATAGGCGCCGCGATCGCGCGCCTGCTGCTTGGCCAGGACGTTGGCCAGCAGGCCGACGGTCTTGATGTCGCAGCGGCCCCAGCGGATGTCGGGGACGGTGACGACGGCGACGCCCTTTTTCGCCGTGGCCTCGCTGCGGTCGGCGCTGATCGATTTCGCGGTGACGACGACGCTGGGCGGCGTGCCTTCGGCGGGGAACGGATGGTCGCGCCGGGCCGTGCCTCGGGTGATCTGCAGATAGACGATGCCGTTGCGCACCCGGTTACGGCGGAGGGTTTCCTGCAGCACCCGGGTCAGGGACTCGCGGGTCATCGGAATATCGATGCGCAGCTCGCTGAGGCTGCGGTGCAGCCGCGTCATGTGGCCGTCGAAGTCGGCCATGCGGCCGTCGAACACCGACCAGACCTCGTAGACGCCGTCGGCGAACTGGAAGCCGCGATCCTCGACGTGGATCACGGCCTGGCCGTGCGGCTGGTACTGGCCGTTGACATAGGCGACCCGGCTCATCCTTCGATCACTCCGTCTTCCTCGTCGTCGACGACGCCGCGCGCCGGCGACACGCCGAGCGACTTCAGTTTGCGGTGCAGGGCCGAGCGCTCCATGCCGATGAAGGCCGCGGTGCGCGAGATATTGCCGCCAAAGCGCATGATCTGGGCCGCCAGGTATTCGCGCTCGAACACCTCGCGCGCCTCGCGCAGCGGCAGGGCGATGATGCGTTCGGCGCCGAGCGAGCCGCTGGCGCCGGCGTTGGTCGCCTCCTGCGGCAGGGCGTCGGCGCCGATGGGCTCGCTGACGTCGCCGGTGGCGAGGATCAGCAGTCGTTCGACATTGTTGCGCAGCTGGCGGACATTGCCCGGCCACGGATGGACCTGCAGCACGGCCACGGCGTCGTCGCCGAGACGACGACGCGGCAGCCCCTGCGACACCGCCAGGGTCTCGATGAAATAGTCGACCAGCTCCTGGATGTCCTCGCGACGTTCCGACAGGGCCGGAACCCGGATCGGCACCACGTTCAGACGGTGGAACAGGTCCTCGCGGAAGCGGCCCTCGGCGATCTCCTGCTTGAGGTCGCGCGAGGTCGAGGTGATCACCCGGACGTCGACCTGGACGTCCTGTTCGCCGCCGACGCGGCGGAAACGCTGTTCGACCAGCACGCGCAGAATGCGGCTCTGGCTCTCACGCGGCATGTCGCCGACGTCGTCGAGGTACAGGGTGCCGTTGTGGGCCCGTTCGAACACGCCGATCTTGCTGGGACGGCCATCGTGCCCCTCCTCGCCGAACAGTTCGACGTCGAGCCGCTCCGGCGTCATGCCCGCCGCCGCGATGGCGACGAATTCTCCGCGCGCCCGGGCCGAGGCCTCGTGGATCTGGCGCGCCACCAGTTCCTTGCCGCTGCCCGGGGGCCCCGAGATCAGCACCCGGCTGTTGGCCGGGGCGACCTTGGCGATGGTGCTGCGCAGGGTCTGGGCGGCGGCCGAGCGACCGATGAAGCCGGTCGGGGCGGCGACCTGCGCCCGCAGGCGGCGGTTCTCGCGCTTCAGCGAGGTCGCCTCAAGCGCGCGCTGCACGACCACCACCAACCGGTCCGACTTGAACGGCTTTTCGATGAAGTCATAGGCGCCGCGCTGCAGGGCCGTCACCGCCGTCTCGATATTGCCGTGGCCGGAGATCATCACCACGGGCAGGTCGGGATCCAGCTCCCTGATCACGTCCAGCAGCTCCAGCCCGTCCAGGCCGCCGCCCTGCATCCAGATGTCGAGCAGGGCCAGCGACGGCTTGCGGGCGCGGATCGCGGCCAGCGCCTCATCCGAGTTGGAGGCCGTGCGAACGGCGTGGCCTTCGTCCTCGAGCAGGCCGGAGACCAGCTCGCGGATGTCCGCCTCGTCGTCGACGACCAGAATGTCGGCTCCCGTGGATCGCATGTCGCCTCGCTATTCGCCGGCCGGGACGGTGGAGGGCCGGGCCGCCTTCGCGACCTTGCCTCCGGCCGCGCCGGCCGTTTCAGTTGGAGATTTCAGGGGAAAGATCAGACACACCCGCGCGCCGGACATCGGGTCGGCGTCGGCCAGCTTCAGTTCGCCGCCATGGTCTTCGCAGATGCGTTTGACGATGGCGAGGCCGAGGCCCGTGCCCTTTTCGCGGGTGGTGACATAGGGCTCTGTCAGTCGGTCGCGGTCCTTGTCGGGCAGGCCAATTCCGTCGTCCTCGATGATGAAGGTGGCGACGTCGTCGGCGACCTCCAGCCGGGCCGAGATGCCCGCCAGACTGTCGTCGCCGGGCTTCGGCGCCAGCGCCCGACGGGCCGCCACCGCCTCGCCGGCGTTCTTGAGGATATTGGCGAGGGCCTGCCCGACCATCCGGCCGTCGGCCTGGAGAGTCACCGTCGGCAGGGGTTCCGCCAGCTCCACCTCTATGTCCGGGACCGCCACGCGCTGCGCGAAGACCGCCTCCCGCAGCAGTTCGGCCGGGTCCTCGGCCGTGAAGCGCGGCGCGGGCATGCGGGCGAAGGACGAGAATTCATCGACCATCCGGCCGATATCGCCGACCTGGCGGATGATGGTTTCGGTGCAGCGGTCGAACACCTCGACATCGTCGCCGACCTGGCTGCGATAGCGCCGCCGCAGCCGTTCGGCCGACAGCTGGATCGGCGTCAGCGGGTTCTTGATCTCGTGGGCGATGCGGCGGGCCACGTCCCGCCAGGCGGCGTTGCGCTGGGCCGTCACCAGTCGCGTGATGTCGTCGAAGGTCAGCACCATCTCGCCGCCGAGGCCGCCCTCGATCCGCACCCGCAGGCGACGGGTCTCGCCGCCGCGGCTGACGTCGATCTCCTCCTCGATATGGGCCTCGGCCCGACCGGCGAGTTCGCTCAGCTCGGGGGCGGCCTCGCCCAGCGGCCGGCCGATGATCTCGGCCCCCGCCTTCAGCCCCAAAAGCTCCACCGCGCTGTCGTTGATCGCGGACACCCGCCGCTGTTTGTCCACGCCGATCACGCCGGCCGAAACACCCGACAGCACGGTCTCGATGAATCGGGTTCGCCCGGTGGCCTCCTCGCTCGCCGCCATCAGCGCGGCCTGCTGGGCCTGGAGATCTTCGGTCATGCGATTGAAGGCGGCGGTCAGGGTCGTGATCTCGCCCGGGCCCTCGTCGCCCTCGACCCGGGCGGTCAGGTCGCCGCCGGCCACCCGGTCGGCGGCCTCGACCAGTCGTCCGATCGGCGCCGAGATCGCCGTGGCGGCCGACATGCCCAGCCAGACGGCCCCGACCAGCACCAGCAGCGCCGTCTCGACATAGCTCAGGGCGAAGGCGGCCTGGATGCGTTCGCGGCTCTCCTGGGCTTCGCGATAGGCGACGATCGCCGCCTCGCCGTTGCGCATCTGGGCGATAAGACCGGGCTGCAACGGGCGAACGAGATACAGATAGGCCTCGCCATAGGTCGGCAGCGCCATCAGAGACCGCACGGCGTCCGGCGCCTCGGTGATCTGCTGCGGCGGCTGGCCGTCGTCGGCCGCGGCCTCCAGCATTTCGCGCGGCGGCGCCAGATAGGGCGGCGCGCTCGCGCCCTCGCCGCTGGCCAGGACCTCGCCATCGGCGCCGAGGATATAGATGGCCGGATAGCCGAACAGATCGGCGATCTGGACCAGGGCGTCTGAGAACTGGATGCGGTTGTCGAACAGCACCCGGGCCCCGGCCAGCTGTTCCGAAATGACGACGAGATCCGAGTCCATCTCGATCGAGACGTCCTCGACATAGGCCCGGCCGATCGTCGCGCCGTTCTCCACGGCCGCCTGGACGTTGCCGCTGAACCACTGATCCACGCCCCGGTTGACCAGGACGCCGAACACCAGGGCGATCAACACCGCCGGAACCAGGGCCACCAGCGAGAACAGGGTCACGAAGCGAAGGTGCAGCCGCGTCCCGGCGTGGGTCCGACGCTGAAACAGGGAGAAGACCCGACGGCCGACCACCAGCGCCAAGCCGCTGATCAGCAGCAGGTTGATGGCCAGGATGACCAGCACGGCCTGGCTGGCCAGGGCCCGTGCGCCTTCGCCGCTCGTGCCCGGCGCGACCGCGACCAGCCAGATGGCCGCCACGGTGATCACGAAGGCGAGGCTGTAGGCGATCAGGAAGGCGTTGCGCCGGCGTTCCTCGGACCAGCCGGCGAACCAGCGCGCCGGGCCATGAGGAGGCGGGGCGGCCTCGGTTCCGGCTGGCGTGGAGGGCGTGTCCGTCATCTGGCTTCAGCTTCGGCGAACTGTGGCCGAATATCAACAGATGAGTTGCCCGAAAACGTCAGTGGATCCCACAGCTCGCCCAGCGCCGCCTCGACCGCTTCGGGCGTCTCCAGTCGGCAGAGACGGGCCTTGGCCGCGCGGCGATCCAGCGGACCGGCGGGCCACGGCGCCTGTTCGATGTACCAACCCAGGTGCTTGCGGAACATCTTCAGCCCCAGTGGCAGGCCGTAGAAGGCGATCGAGGCGCGCAGATGCTCGATGACGATGGCCAGTCGCGCCGTCGCGTCCGGCTCTTCCATCACCGTCCCGTCCGCCAGCGCCCGCTCCAGATGCGCCGCCAGCCACGGCCGGCCATAGATGCCCCGCCCAAGCATCAGGGCGTCGGCGCCCGAGGCCGCCAGCGCCGCCCGGGCGTCCTCGACGGTGAGGATGTCGCCATTGACGATTACGGGGACGCCGACTGCCGCCTTGACGTCGCCCACCGCGCCCCAGTCGGCCACGCCGGTATAGAACTGCTGCCGCGTGCGGCCGTGCACCGTGATGGCCCGGACCCCGAGCGCCTCGGCCCGCCGCGCCAGGTAAGGCGCATTGCGACTGGCGTCGTCCCAGCCGAGCCGCATCTTGACGGTGACCGGGCGGCTGGTGGCGTTCACCGCCGCCTCGATCAGGCGGCAGGCGAGGTCCGGCGTGCGCATCAGGGCCGAGCCGCAGGCCGCGCCGGTGACTTCCTTGGCCGGACAGCCGAAATTGAGGTCGACGATGTCGGCGCCGGCCCGCTCGGCCATGCGCGCGCCTTCGGCCATGGCGTCCGGGTCGCGTCCGACGAGCTGGATCACCGTGAGCGGCAGGCCCTCGCCGACCGCGGCGCGCCGCACCACATCGGGTCGAGCGCGAGCCAGTTCGGCCGCGGCGACCATTTCGGTGGCGACATAGGCCGCGCCCAACCGGCTGGCCAGCCGCCGGAACGGCAGGTCGGTGATGCCGGTCATGGGGGCGGTCAGCACCCGGCCGGGCACCCACACATCGCCGATTTGCACGCCTGTCGCCATCGGCCCCTTACCGCCGTTCAAGCCGCCCTCGTCAAGCACGACGGCGGCGATTAGAAGGCCGGGATGACATCGCCCCTCCCAGCCTTCGCCGCCATCGTGGTCGCCGCCGGTTCCGGCTCCCGCGCCGGAGGGGCCAAGCAATGGCGGCCGCTGGGCGGCAAGCCGGTGATCCGCTGGTCGGTCGAGGCCCTGTTGGCGGCCGGGGCCGAGGATCTGATCGTGGTGATCCCGGCCGGCTCCGGGGTCGAGACCGGCGAGGCCCTGGCGGGGCTGACGGGCTGGCGCATCGCCCCTGGCGGCGCCGCCCGGGCCGATTCGGTGCGCAGCGGTCTTGCGGCGCTCGGCGGCGCGGCGGAGCGCCCGGTGCTGATCCATGACGCCGCTCGCCCCCTGTTGGACGCCGGGGTCATCCGCCGGGTGCTGGAGGCCCTGTCGGACGCCGACGGGGCCCTGCCCGCCCTGGCCATGGCCGACAGCCTGCGTCGGGCCGAAGATGGGGTGATGGCGGGCGCGGTCGAGCGTGACGGCCTGTGGCGGGCCCAGACCCCACAGGCCTTCCGTTATCAAACCATTGTAGACGCCTATGCCGCCTGGCCGGGCGACGAAGCGGCGACTGACGAAGCGACTGTGGTCCAGCGCGCCGGCGGCCGGGTCCGGATCGTCGAGGGCGACCCGCGACTGATGAAACTCACCTTCCCCGAGGATTTCGCCATGGCCGAGGCCCTGCTCCCGCGTCAGACCCGCGTCGGCCAGGGCTTCGACGCCCATCGTTGGGGCCCGGGCGCGTCGGTCTGGCTGTGCGGGGTCGAGATCGCCCACGACCAGACCCTGATCGGCCATTCGGATGCGGACGCCGGCCTGCACGCCCTGACCGACGCCCTGCTTGGGGCCATGGGGGACGGCGACATCGGCGATCATTTCCCGCCCACCGATCCGCAGTGGAAGGGCGCCGCGTCCGACCGCTTTCTGGTCCACGCCGTCGAGCGATTGCACGCTCGCGGGGGCCGGCTGGTCAATGTCGACGTCACGCTGATCTGCGAGCGTCCCAAGGTGAAGCCGCACCGTCAGGCGATGCGCGAACGGCTCGCCGAAATCCTCTCGCTCCCGCTCGACGCGGTCAGCGTCAAGGCGACCACGACCGAGGCCATGGGCTTCACCGGCCGCGGCGAGGGGCTCGCGGCCCAGGCGGTGGCGACGATCTCGCTGCCGGCCTGAGTTAAGGCCGTTCCGGGGGCGGCCGGAAGGCGCGCCACAGCGCCCCCAGCATGTTGACGTAGTCGTCGGTCCACGGGCGGACGTCTGTCTCCGGGACCTCGCGCCAGTTCGGCTTGCCGCGGAAGTCGGCGAGTCCCAGTTCGCTCCGCGCGATCACCAGGGCCTCGGTCGAGGCGATGGCCATCGCCGGCAGCGAGCCGTCGTCGACGTAGAGACCATGAAGCGCCGGCCGGCCCAGCGCCTTCGCCGCCGCCACGGTGGGCAGGACGATTTCGAGATTGCGGTTCGACAGGTGCAGCAGCACCACCCCTTCGGGCTTCAACAGCCGCAGATAGCCTTCGATGGCCTCGACCGTCAGCAGATGGGTCGGCACGGCGTCGGACGAGAAGGCGTCGATGATCAGCAGGTCGTAGATCCCCGCGGGCTGGTCATCCAGAGTCAGGCGCGCATCGCCGAGCACGGTGTCGACCTCGCCGACGGCGCAGTCGGAGATGTAGGTGAACCAGCGCGGATCGCGCGACAGGCGGTCGACCATCGGGTCGATCTCGAAGAAGGTCAGGGAGTCGCCGGCCCGCTTGTAGGCGGCCATGGTCCCGGCCCCCTGCCCCACCACGCCGATCCGGGCCGGGCCTCGGGCCTGGACGATCCCGGCCGACTGACCGATCGGGGTCCGCGGGTGGTAATAGAGCGTCGGCTGGCAGTCATGGCGCGGATCCCGCGCCTGCGACCCATGCCACGTGGTGCCGTGCGTCAGCACATGGACGTCCCCGCCCAGCCCCGGATCCTGCTGGTTCGCCACCCGCATGACGCCGAAGAAGCTACGCTCGGTGAAGCTGTAATCGTACCCGCGGGCGACGAACTGGGCGCTGAGACCGATCATCAGCAAGGCGACGGTGAAGGCCTGGGCGCGGTCGCGCAGCAGGAAGGCGCAGACGACGGCCGGGCCGAGGATCAGCATGCACAACGTCTGCAGGGGGAACAGCGGCATCATCCGCCACAGGGCCGCCCACGCGTCGAGGTCGGCGGTCATGCGCCACGACAGCCCGGCGGCGGCGGCCGCCAAAACGGCGACGGCGACCAGCGCTCCGATCTCCTCTCCGCGAAGGGGCCGGCGGTCCCAAGGTCGCGCCAGCCCGACCAGCACGAGCACCAGCGGATACTCCCACACCATGTTGAAGATCACCGGCGCCAGCAGGGCGGTGAACGCGCCGCCGACGACCCCGCCGACCGACAGCAGCAGGTAGAACTCGGTCAGCCGGTCCGGCGGCGGGCGCCGGGCGGCCAGCATCTGGTGGCACATCAGGGCGGCGGCGAAGAAGGCGAGGATGTGGATAACGAAGGCGACGCGGATGTCGAGGGTGCGGAAGGCGACCACGAGCACCACCATCGCCCCGAGGGCCGCCTGCAGCACCAGGGTGACGGGCAGCGGGATCCACGGCCGCGCCTGGAAGGCGATGACGAAGGTCAGAAGATACAGGGCCAGCGGAACGACCCACAGGAAGGGCGCCGAGGCGACGTCGGTCGACAGGTGGGCGGTGACGCCCAGCATCAGGCTGGACGGCGCGGCCGCGAGCAGGATCAGGACGCCCTTCTCGCGCCAGGGGATCGCCGGCGTCTGGGCCAGTCGCGCCGGTTCGGTCGCGGTATCGAGGCGACGGCGCCAGACCACGACGGCGAGGGCCGCGACCATCAGCAGGAAGGCTGCATACCCGCCGGTCCAGCCCATTCTCTGACCGAACAGATTGGTCAGCGGCTCGATGACGAACGGATAGGACAGCAGGGCGAGGAAGCTGCCGAGGTTCGAGGCGGCGTAGAGGACATAGGGGTTCGCGCCGTCGGCATGGCCGGCGCGGACGCGCGCGAACCAGGCCTGCAGCAGCGGCGCCGTGGCCGACAGCACCGCGAACGGCGCGCCGACGGACAGCGCCAGCGTCGCCAGCAGCCAGAGGATCGGCGCCGCCGGATCGGGATCCCCCAGCCAGCCGCTGATCCGCAACGGCAGGAACAGGGCGGCCACCAGCAGCAGGCCGAGGTGGATCGCCACCTGGAGCTTGATCGAGGCCACGCGCTGCAGCAGGTGCGCATAGAGGTAGCCGCCCAGCAGCGCCGCCTGGAAGAAGACCATGGCGGTGTTCCACACCGCCGGCGATCCGCCCAGCATCGGCAGGACCAGCTTGGTCACCATCGGCTGGACCACGAACACCAGCGAGGCCGAGGTGAAGATGGCGACCGCGAACAGCAGCGGGGTGAGCCGGTCGACGGATCGTGCGGACAGGCCGGAGTCGCCAGTGGTGTCGCTCATGCCTGCCCCGTATGCTCGCGCCGTACCGGGGCGCTTCGTCCTGTTCTAGACCGACTCGCCGCCGCTTCGGAAAGCCTTCGCCTCATGTTTCCCGACGACATCGAAAACCTCGCTCGCCAGGTGCTCGACGCGGCCGCCGCGCGCGGCCTGATGATCGTCACCGCAGAGAGCTGCACCGGCGGCCTCGTCGCCGGGGCCCTGACCGCCGTGGCGGGATCCTCCGCCGTGGTCGAGCGCGGCTTCGTCACCTACAGCAATGCCTCGAAGAGCGCGCTGCTGGGAATCCCGGCCGGTCTGATCGACGAGCATGGCGCCGTCTCCGCCGTCGTGGCCCGGGCGATGGCGGAGGGCGCCCTGACCCGGTCGGCCGCGGCCGTCTCCGTGGCTGTGACAGGCATCGCCGGGCCGGGCGGCGGCTCGGCGGAAAAACCGGTGGGGCTGGTTCATTTCGCCGCGGCGGGCCCCGCCGGGCTGGTCCACCTCGAACGGCGCTTCGGGGATATCGGCCGCGAGGCGGTCCGGCTGGAGAGCGTCCGGGCGGCGCTGCGCCTTCTGCTGGACCGGATCGGCGGATGATCGTCGACGCCCGCGGGCATCGCTGCCCGACCCCGAGCCTGAGGCTGCAGAAGGCGATCCGTCAGGCCGGTCCGGCGGCTCGAATCACCCTGCTGGCGACCGATCCGATGGCCCGGATCGACGTGCCGCACCTGATGGCCGGGATGGGCGGCGACGTGATCTCGATCGCCGAGGCCGATGGCGTCCTGACTATCGAGGTCGAGACGCCCGCCGCTCCGACAGGCTGACGACGGAGTCCGGCAGCGGATCGGCGGGCTCGAGCCGGGGCGCGCCGCTGGACCGCTGGACGATCTCCATTTCGGTCGCGAAGGCGCCGCCGTAGAAGATGGCGTTGACGTTCCACGACAGCCAGATCAGCAAAACGACAATGGCGCCGACCGAGCCATAGGTCGCGCCCAGCGGGGCGATCTGCTCGACATAGATGGCGCAGAGCCAGGACGACACCGTCGACATCACCGTCGCGACCACGCCGCCGATGATCGCGGGCCCCCAGGCCACCGGCGCCCGGTGCGACATGGCGTAGCGGTACAGCATGGTCAGGCCCAACCACAGGCCGAGAGCGGGCCACAGGCCGACGAAGGCGGCGCCGATCCCGCCGCCGTCCACGGCCGGTCCGGTGTGCTCCAGCAGGCGGGAGGTCACCACGGCGCCCGAAACGACCGTGAACAGGGCGAAGGCGAACAGGGCGACGAAGAAGGCCAGGAGGTTGAATTTGAGGAAGCCGTGCGGCTCCGTTTCATCATGAATAAGATTAAGTCCAGCCAGCAAGGCCTTGAACCCGCGATGCGCCGCATAGCCGCCGATGATCAGGGCGAAGGCGCTCTGGGCTGACACCGTCCGCGCCGAGGCGTTGGCCAGGCGATCGATCTCGGTCATGAAGATGGCGCGGGCCGCGTGCGGCATGACGTCGGCCAGGGCCGCCGCCTGCTCGCTGACCTGGCCGATCGACAGCACCGCCTTGTAGAAGCCGATCAGGATGGCGATGGCCGGGAACACCGCCAGCAGGGCGAAGAAGGACACCCCGCCCGTATAGAGCATGACGTCCCGGCCCCAGCTGCGCCCGAACGCCTTGGCCGCCAGCCGCCCCCAAAGCGCCGGCGTCGCCCAGCGCACGGCCTCGTCGATGTCCGTCCTGGCCTGCAAACCGAAATCCCGTCCCACCCCTGATGATGCATTCTTTAACCCATTTCTCCGTCCGGGAAAGGAGAGCGCGGCCGGTTGCCTCGCCACGGCCACCCTCGCTATGGTCCGGGCGCTTGAGAGCCCGGCCCGGGTGGGGGCCGCTGGAGACATCGCCTTTGACTTCCGATCCGCGCATTCTGGTCGTCGCGCCCGACGACGACCTGGTCGGGTCCCTGTGCCAGGGGCTCGACGCCCTTGGCTGGCGCACCGTCACCGCCCGGTCGATATCGGGCGCCATCCAGGTCCTGATCGACTGGCCGCTGGAGACGGTGATCCTCGACGCCCGCCTGCCCGACGCCGAGAGCGGCATCGCCGCCCTGCGCCAGACGGTATCGCCGCGTCGTCTTCCGGTCCTGGCCGTCGGCCCGGCCGCGGCCGACTGGCCGGCCGGCCTCGCCGACATCGCCATGTCCGGCGCGCCGCACGCGGCCCAGGCGGCGCTGCGGCTCGAGACTCTCGTTCGGGCCGCGATCGCCGAGGAGGAGGTCAGCCTGCGGGAGGCGACGTTCGCGGCGCGGGGCGAGCCGCTACTGATCCCGGAGCCCGACGCCAGTCCGTTGCGGGTGCTGGCCGCCGGCAAGCCCGACCGCCATTTCCTCGCCCTGTCCAACGCCCTGACCGGGCGTGGCTGCGATGTCGTGGCCGCGCCCACGCCCTATACCGCCTTCGACTATCTGCATGAACGGCCGTTCGACGCCGCCGTGCTGTGGGGCGCGGAAGATCATACGCCGGCCCTGTCGATCGCCTCGGGCATGAAACGCAACACCCGCCTCTACCATATCCCGGCGGTGCTCTATCTGCGCGGCTCGGGCGAGATCAACCTGTCCGAACTGTACAACCGCGGCTTCGCCGACGTCGCCGCGGCCGACACGCCCGAGGAGGAGACGGCCGAGCGCATCGTCGCCCTCGCCCGGCATCATCGGCGCCACGTCGCCATCCGGCGCGCGCTGGAAAGCGCCCGGGGCTCGGGCCTCACCGATCCGGCCACCGGCCTGTTCACGCCCGAACTGTTCGCCAGCCACTTGGCCCGGGTCGCGGACGGCGCCCGTCTGCGGCGACGCCCCCTGTCCGTCGTGGTGCTGCGGGTCTCCGAAACTCCGGCGCTGTTGGAGGCCCGCAAGGGCGGCTGGCTGGACCGCGCCCTGCCGCAGATCGGAGCCATGGTGTCCCGCCTGATCCGCACGGAGGACACCGCGGCCCGGCTGTCTCCGGACGTCTTCGCGCTCGCCCTGCCCGCGACGCGTGGTCCGGCGGGCCGGATCGCCGCCGACCGGATCGCGGCGGTGATCGGCTGCACCGCCTTCGACGCCGGCCCCGATCGCTCGCCCTTCGTCGTCGAGTTCGAGGTCGGCGTCGCCGAGGTCTCGCCCGGAGAATCCCCGGCCAGGGTGCTGGAACGCGCCTCGCACGACATTCGGGCCTCCGCCTGACGTCTAATTGACAACTTCAGTTGTCTAATGCAGGTTCGGGCCATGACCGCCCGTCCCTCGGCCCTGCTCGACGACCTGGACACCGCCTTGTTGGCGCTGGCCCCGATCCGCCGCCGCATCCTCGCCGCCCTGACAGAGCCGGCCTCGGCCGCCGGACTGGCGCAGCAGCTGGGCATGCCGCGGCAGAAGATCGGCTATCATCTCAACGCCCTCGAAGCCGCCGGCCTGGTGCAGCTGGCCGAGGAACGCCGCCGGCGCGGCTTCACCGAGCGGCTCTTCGTGGCGGCGCGGAACCATGTCCTCGACCCGGCCCTGATGCAGGCCCCGCCCGATCCCGACGCCGTCGAGGCCCAGGACCGCCACGCCGCCGATCATCTGATCTCCACCGCGTCGACCCTGGTCCGTGACGTCGCCCGCATGCGCCAGGACGCCGCCGCCGAAGGGTCGCGCCTGCTGACCCTGACGGTCGAGGCCGATGTGACCTTCGCCGCCCCCGCCGATTTCGACGCCTTCACCGAAGAGGTCAGCGCCGCCGTGGCGGCCCTGGCCCGCAAATACGCGGCCCCGTCGGGTCGCCGTTACCGCCTGACAACTGTCGCCCACCCGGCGACTCCCAGAGCCGCTCCAGCCAGGAACTGACCGCCATGACCGACGCCGCCAAGCCCATGGAAGACCACATCCTCGTCGAGGTCACCGTCCCCGCCCCCGCCGATGCCGTCTGGGCCGCCCTGCGCGATCCGGCGCAGATCAGGAACTGGTTCGGCTGGGACGCCGACGCCCTGGCCGATGAGATCGACTTCATCTTCATCACCCACGCCGAGGCCGACGAGGCGCGCCGCGTCGTCACCTTCGTCGGCGTCAACGACCGCTACGAGGTCGAGGCGACGGGCGAGACGACCAGTCTTGTCCGCGTGGTCCGCTCCGCCCCGGCCGGCGACTGGTCGGACGTTTTCGACGGCATGGTCGAGGGGTGGATCTCCTTCACCCACCAGCTGGCCTTCGCCTTCACCCGCCACCCGGGCCAGACGCGCCGCACGATCTTTTTCTCGGGGCCGCCGCGTGAGAACCAGCTGGGTCGCTCGGTCCTGGGCCTCGACGCCGCCCCGGCGCCGGACGAACCCTATGTGATGCCGCTGGGCCCCGACGCGGACGCCGCGGGCCAGGTCTGGTTCGTCGCCCGTCACCAGATCGGCGTCACCGTCGACGGCTGGGGCGACGGCCTGCTGGTGGTGCTGGACAGTCCGCCGAAAGAGGACAAGCGGCCGCGCGGCGCGACCATGCTGACCCTCACAACCTATGGCCTGTCGGACGCCGCCTTCGCCGATCTGGAGAGCCGCTGGAAAGCCTGGTGGGACGAGCGTTTCGAGAACGCCGCGCCGCACGAGAGCTAGCCCGCGCCCGCCACCCGCGCCAGGTCGGCCGTGATCCGCTCGGCCACCTTCAGCCGCTCGGCCGCCGTGTCCCAGTCGCCCTTGACGACGATTTTCTGGTCGGGCCGGATCTTCCAGAAGGCGTGGTTCTTCTGGATCAGACCGACCAGGCCCATCGGATTGGGGAAGGCGTTGTTGCGCAGGGTCAGCACCGCCCCCTTTGGGCCGATGTCGATACGTTCGATACAGGCGGTCTTGCAGTTGGCCTTGATGCCAACGATGCGCAGCAGTTGCTTCGCCTCGTCCGGCAAGGGGCCGAACCGGTCGATCAGCTCGGCCGCCAGGGCCTCGCGCGTCTCCGAATTCTCGGCGTCGGACAGGCGCCGATACAGGCTCAGGCGAACGTTGAGGTCCGGGACGTAATCCTCTGGAATCAGAACCGCCGCGCCAACGTTGATGGCCGGCGACCAGCCGCGATCGACGACCCCGCCGCCCTCGCCCGACAGACGCAGCTCTGACACCGCGTCCTCCAGCATCTGCTGGTACAGCTCGACCCCGACCTCGCGGATATGGCCCGACTGTTCGTCGCCCAGCAGATTGCCGCCGCCGCGCTGGTCCAGATCGTGGCTGGCAAGCTGGAAGCCGGCGCCGAGGTTGTCCAGCGACTGCAGCACCTGCAGCCGTCGTTCGGACGACAGGCTCATCGGCTTGTTGGGCGGGGTGGTCAGATAGGCGAAGGCCCGCGCCTTGGCCCGGCCGATGCGACCGCGGATCTGGTGCAGCTGGGCCAGGCCGAACATGTCGGCCTTGTGCACGATCAGGGTGTTGGCGGTCGGAACATCAAGTCCCGACTCAACGATCGTCGTCGACAGCAGCAGGTCGTAGCTGCCGTCGTAGAAGGCGCTCATCACGTCTTCCAGCTGGGTCGGCGACATCTGGCCGTGGCCGACGACGAATTTGATCTCCGGCACCTTCTCGCGCAGGAACTGCTCGATGTCGGGCAGGTCGCTCAGGCGCGGCACGACATAATAGGCCTGCCCGCCGCGGTATTTCTCGCGCAGCAGGGCCTCGCGCACCAGCACGGGGTCCCATGGAGTGACATAGGTCCGCACGGCGAGGCGATCGACCGGCGGGGTGGCGATGATCGACATCTCGCGGATGCCCGACAGCGCCATCTGCAGGGTGCGCGGGATCGGCGTGGCCGTCAGGGTCAGCAGGTGAACATCGGCCCGCAGGGACTTCAGCTTCTCCTTGTGCTTGACGCCGAAATGCTGCTCTTCATCAACGATAACAAGACCAAGGTCCTTGAACCCGACCTGTTCGCTCAACACCGCATGGGTGCCGACGACGATCTCGAACGCGCCGTCCTTCAGACCCGCCCGCGTCTCGGCCGCGTCCTTCGCCGTCACCATGCGCGACAGGTGGCGCACCGTCACCGGCCAGCCGGCGAACCGCTCGCTGAAGGTCTTGAAATGCTGCCGCGCCAGCAGGGTCGTGGGGCAGACGACGGCGACCTGCTGGCCGGTCATGGCCACGACGAAGGCGGCCCGCAGCGCGACCTCGGTCTTGCCGAAGCCGACGTCGCCGCAGATCAGGCGGTCCATCGGCGTGCCCTTGCCGAGGTCCTCCAGCACGTCGCCGATGGCGTTCAACTGGTCGTCCGTCTCCTCATAGGGGAAACGGGCGCAGAATTCGTCGAACAGACCGTGCGGCGGCGTGATCGGGTCCGACGACCGTAGCGATCGCTTCGCCGCCAGGGCGATCAGCCCCTCGGCCATGTCGCGCAGCCGCTGTTTCGCCTTCGCCTTGCGCGCCTGCCACCCCGCGCCGCCCAGCCGGTCCAGCTGCGCGCCGTCGGCGTCGCTGCCATAGCGGGTCAGCAGGTCGATGTTCTCGACCGGCAGATACAGCTTGCTGTCGCCGGCATAGAGGAGCTCCAGACAGTCGTGCGGCGCCTCCTGGATCTCCAGCGTCTTCAGCCCCTCATAGCGGCCGATGCCGTGGTCGAGGTGGACGACCAGGTCGCCGGTGGTCAGAGCCGAGGCCTCGGCGAGGAAGTTGGAGGCCCGGCGCTTCTTCTTCGGCCGCGCCAGCCGGTCGCCCAGCATGTCGGTCTCGGAGATGACGGCGATCGAGTCGGTCTCGAAGCCGTGCTCGACCGGGAGGACGCCGCGCAGATACAGGTCCTTCGGCGCCTTCTGGACATCGGCCCAGTCGCGCACCGCCACCACGTGCTCCAGCCCGTGATCGGCCAGCATCGAAGCCAGACGCTCGGACGAGCCCTCGGTCCAGGAGGCGAACAGCACCCGCTTGCCCGCCGCCTTCACCGCCTCGGCGTACCGCGCCACCGCCTCGAACAGATTGACGCTGTCCTGGGCCCGCTCGGCCGCGAAAGTGCGTCCCAACCGGCCGCCGGCATCCTCGCCGGGCCCGTGGAAGGGCGACAGTCGCCGCACCCAGCGCCCCGCGAGGGCGGCGTTCCAGTCGCTCTCCGGCAGGTACAGCCGCTCGGGCGGCAACGCCCGGTGGGCCGCCCCGCCCTTGCCCATGGCCGCGTCGCGGCGGGCGTCCCAGGCGTCCTTCGTCAGCGTCCAGCGCTCGGCCCGCGCCGCCTCGACCTGGTTGTCGAGGAACAGGCGCGCGTCATCCGGCAGATAATCGAACAGGGTCTCGAGCCGGTCGTAGAGCAGCGGCAGCCAGTGCTCCATGCCCTGCCGCCGCGCGCCCTCGCTGACCGCGGCGTAGAGCGGATCGTCGCCCGGAGCGCCGAAGAGGCCGAGATAGCCGGTGCGGAAGCGCGAGATGCTGTCGGCGTCCAGCAGGGCCTCCGACACCGGAGCAAGCGACACCGCCCGCAGCTGGCCGGTCGAGCGCTGGGTGGCCGGATCGAAGGTGCGGATCGACTCCAGCTCGGAGCCGAACATGTCCAGCCGCACCGGCTCCTCGAAGCCGGGCGGATAGACATCGATGACGCCGCCGCGCACGGCGAACTCGCCTTTTTCCGAGACGGTCGAGGCGCGCATATAGCCGTTGGCGGCGAAATAGCGTTCCAGCGCCGCCGTATCGAGATCGAGTCCGACCGTGGTCTCGAAGGCGGCGCCGCAGGTCACCTCGCGCGGCGGCGTACGCTGGGTCGCCGCGCTGACCGTCGTCACCAGCAGCAGCGGGCGTCGCTCGGCGGGGTCACGGCGCGCCAGCGTTGTCAGGGCCGCCATCCGCTCGGCAGAGACCGACGAGGTCGGGCTCAGACGGTCGTAGGGCAGGCAATCCCATGCTGGAAACTCAAGGACTTCAACGTCCCTGGAGAAGAATCGGAAGGCCTGCGCGAACTCGCCCATGCGGCCGTAGTCTCGCGCCACGAAGACGCCGACGCCGCCCTCCGCCTTCAGCTTCTCGGCCACGGTCAGGGCGTCGAGGCCCTCCGGCGCGCCGCCCAGTTCGCGATCGTCGCGTGTGGAGACCCTGGCGTCCATCAGCCGGCCCCCTCGGCCACGGCCGCCGCCACATGGTCGCGCATGAAGGCGCGAATCTTCGCCATGACCGAAGTTTCGTGCACGGCCGGCGTCGGCTCCGTGCCGATGATCCAGGCGTAGAGCTGGTGGTCATCGTCTTGGGCCAGCAAAGCCTCCATCGCATCCAGCTCGGCTTCGTCCAGCGTCGCCCCGAGCTGGTCGACGAACGGGCCCAGCACCAGGTCCGCCTCGCGGAAGCCCCGCCGCCACGCCCGGAAGGCGATGCGGCCCAGTCTCTCTTTCAGGCGTGCGTCGGTATCGGCCACAAGCGTCCTTGCCCGGTGAAATTGTCAGAAGCGCCCGAGGCGGAGCGCAGGGCACTTCAATGACGTGCGGTCAGATAGCGTTCCAGACGCGCTTTCGCCAGCTATGCTGTCGTCGATGCGGCCGCCGAGTCTCTTTCCCCTGTTCGCCGAGGTCTCCACCCTGAAGGGCGTGGGGCCAAAGGTGCTGCCTTCGGTGCAGAAGCTGGCCGGCCCGCTGGTCCGCGACCTGCTGTTCCTGTCGCCCTCGGGCCTGATCGTCCGGCGGCGCATGACGGCCGTCTCGGCGACCGAGGGTCAGGTCGGAATTTTCGAGGTTGTCGTCGATCGTCTGATCGTCCCCGGCAAGCCGGGAGCCCCGATCAAGGTCCGCGCCACCGACGACACCGGTTTCGTCCATCTGATCTGGTTCGGGGGCTCGGCCCAGCACATCGACCGCCTGCTGCCCAGGGGCGAGCGGCGGCTGGTCTCGGGCAAGGTCGAGCGGTTCAACAACGAGGTGCAGATCGTCCACCCGGACATCTTCACCCTCGCCCAGGCCGACGACATCGCCGCCGTCGAGCCGGTTTATCCCGCCACCCAGGGTCTGAGCTCGCGGGTCACCCGCAAACTGGTCCAGGGCGCGCTTGAGCACGCTCCCGAGCTGCCGGAATGGCAGGATCCGGCCTGGCTGGCCAGGCGCCGCTGGCCCGGCTGGCGCGCCGCCCTCGCCGCCCTGCACGCCCCGACCGCCGAGCCCGATCTGCTGCCCGACGCCCCCGCCCGCCAGCGGCTGGCCTATGACGAACTGCTGGCCCATCAGCTGGCCCTCGCCCGCCGCCGCCGGGCGCGACAGATCACCCCGGCGCCGATCATCGCGCCCGGACAGCCTTCCGCACACCTTCTCGCCGCCCTGCCCTTCGACCTGACCGGCGCCCAGGTTCAGGCCATCGCCGAAATCCGCCGCGACCTCGCCTCGGGCGAACAGATGGGACGGCTGCTGCAGGGCGACGTCGGCTCCGGCAAGACCGCCGTCGCCGCCCTGGCGCTGGCGGATGCGGCGGCGTCCGGCTTCCAGTCGGCCCTGATGGCCCCGACCGAGATCCTCGCCCGCCAGCACTGGCAGAGGCTGTCGCCGATGCTCGAGGCCGCCGGCCTGCCCACCGTCCTGCTCACCGGTCGCGACACCCCGGCCGAGCGGCGCAGCCGGCTGGCCGCCCTGGCCTCGGGCGAGGCCCGCGTCGCCGTCGGGACTCATGCCCTGTTCCAGGACGCCGTCCGCTTCGACCGTCTGGCGCTGGCGGTGATCGACGAACAGCACCGCTTCGGCGTCAACGAACGCCAGCGGCTGCAGGCCAAGGGCGATCCGCGCATCGGTGGCGTACATCTGCTGACCATGTCGGCCACCCCGATCCCGCGCACCCTCGAACTGACCCAGTACGGCGAGCTTGAGGTGTCGCGTCTGACCGAAAAGCCGCCGGGCCGCACGCCGGTGACCACAGCCGTCGTGCCGCTGGCCCGCATCGGCGAGGTCGCCAAACGGCTCAAGGCGGCGCTGGACAGCGGCGCCCAGGCCTATTGGATCTGTCCGCTGGTGGCCGAGAGCGAGGCCTCCGATCTCGCCGCCGCCGAGGCCCGCGCCGCCGACCTGCGTCGCATCATGGGCGTCGAGGTCGGTCTGGCGCACGGCCAGATGGCGGGGGCCGAGCGCGAGGCGGTGATGGCCGATTTCGCCGACGGGCGCACTCCGCTGCTGGTGGCGACGACCGTGGTCGAGGTCGGCGTCGACGTGCCCAACGCCTCGATCATGGTCATCGAACACGCCGACCGCTTCGGTCTCGCCCAGTTGCACCAGCTGCGCGGCCGCGTCGGACGCGGCACGGCGGCCAGCACCTGCCTGCTGCTGTATGGCGGCGGCGGCGACGGTCTCGGCGAGACGGCGCGCGTCCGGCTGGAGACCCTGCGCCGCACCGAGGACGGCTTCGAGATCGCAGAGGAGGATTTCCGCCTGCGTGGCGGCGGGGATCCGCTGGGACTGAAGCAAAGCGGCTTTCCCGCCTACCGCTTCGCCGACCCGATCCGCCATCGCGACCTGCTGCTGACCGCCGCCGACGACGCCCGGCTGGTGCTGGGACGCGACCCCGACCTCACCTCGCCGCGCGGCGAGGCGGTCAAGGTGCTGGAGGCCCTGTTCGACTGGCGCAACGACCGTCCGGGCGTGGACTAGGTCGCCCGCGCGGCCTGCCATGCCGCCAGACGCGCCTGCGCGTCGGCTTCAATATCTCCGTAGAAGAGATTGTAGGGCCGCACCTTTCTGAGATCGGCCCAGCTTCCGGTTTCGCGGAAAGACTCTCGTTTCGGATTGCTGTGGCGCAACAGTCCGTTGTCGCACCGGGTGGCGATCTCGCGAGCCAGCAACGCCGGGTGCGCGCCCCATTCGAGGCCGGTCGCATTGGTCGCGCCCCGATTCTGGCGCGCCGGCACGGCCGCGGTCGTGATCGACCCCGTCACCGGATTGACGCACAGGGCGGGGCGGTCGCCGAGGTCCACCAGCTGACCGCGCTCGTTCCAGACCAGCGCCCGGCGCAGGCGGCGGCGGGCGGCGCCCTCGTTGCCCTCGACCACCGGCGCGAAGCCGACGACGCAGCCGGCCTGGTCGCGTCGTTCACAGGCCGGGATCCGTGGCGAAAGCCCGTCGGCCGGCGCCACCACGTCGATCAGATAGGCCGCCGTCACCCGGTTCCGCAGAGCGGCGTCCTCCGCCACCCGCTCGCGCAGCAGCCGTTCCAGCAGTTCGCCGCCCTGCTCGACCCCCGCCAGCACGAGCGGCCCCTCCGGGTGGCGGGCGAGCCACGCGTCGAAGGCGGCGACGACATCGCCATAGGCGAAAGCCCGCGCCTCGCGCGCATCGTCGCGAAGGGTCAGCCGGGTGTAGAGACTGCCCTGACGATAGCGCGGCGCGCTGACGGTTCCGAGCCGCGCGAACGGTCCGGCGTAGTTGGGCAGGACGACCCGGCTGAGATAGGCGGCGGCGGCGGGGTGGTCGATCGGGCCGTTCCATTCCGAGCCGCCATCATAGGTGGTCGAATGCAGGAAGAAGACGGCGGCCGGCCCGGAATCCGGGGCGCGAACATCGCTCATGGCCCAGGCCCCGGGCTGGCTGTAGTCGGGCGCCGGCGGCGGCTGATAGGTCTGGAAAGGCACCTGGGGATCGAGCCAGGCCCTGAGAATGTCGCCGCGCCAGACAGCGAGCGCCGCCGTCAGCAGCAAGACCAGCGCGATGCCGGTCCAGCCAATCCACTGACGCAAGGTCAGTTTCGACCCCCTCATCGCAGAGCCTTCGTGATCACGCGGCCTTCGCCATGCGCGCCTTGGTCAGGTCGTCATAGGCGATCAGGTCGGCCGCCAGCGCCTCGAACTGGTCCAGCGGCACCATGTTGGGCCCGTCCGACGGCGCATTGTCCGGGTCCTGGTGGGTCTCCATGAAGACCGCATCGACCCCCACGGCCACGGCGGCGCGCGCCAGCACCGGTACGAACTCGCGCTGGCCGCCCGAGGATGTCCCCTGCCCGCCTGGCTGCTGCACGCTATGCGTCGCGTCGAACACCACGGGGCAGCCGATCTCGCGCAGGATCGGCAGCGACCGCATGTCCGACACCAGGGTGTTGTATCCGAAGCTGGCGCCGCGCTCGCAGGCCATGACGTTCGGATTGCCCGCGCCGACGACCTTGGCGATGACGTTCTTCATGTCCCAGGGCGCGAGGAACTGACCCTTCTTGATATTGATCGCCTTGCCCGTCGCCGCCGCCGCCAGCAGCAGGTCGGTCTGACGCGACAGGAAGGCCGGGATCTGCAGCACGTCCACGGCCTGGGCGGCGATGCGGCAGTGCTCCTCGGTGTGCACGTCGGTCAGCACCGGCAGGCCGGTGACCTCGCGGATCTCGGCGAAGATCGGCAACGAGCCCTCGAGGCCGAAGCCGCGCGCGGCGGTGGCGCTGGTCCGGTTGGCCTTGTCGAAACTGGTCTTGTAGATCACGCCGACATTCAGCCGCTCGCCGATCTCCTTCAGCGCATGGGCCATCTCCAGGGCGTGCTGGCGGCTCTCCAGCTGGCACGGGCCGGCGATGAAGACGATCCGCTGGCCGCCGCCGATGCTGACGGGGCGCTTCAGGCCGTCCTTGAGGTCGATGATGGCGTTGGGCTTGGACAAGACAGGCTTCCCGGATTTGCGGCTTGGCGAGGCGCGATCGATGCCGCACTCATGCGGCGATCAGGTGGCGTCGGACGTTGAGGTTCGCAAGCTATCACGGAGCCCGACCGCATGACCACCAAGGCCGACGACCGACCGGTGATCCTGTGGTTCCGACAGGACCTGCGGCTGGCCGACAATCCGGCCCTGACCCACGCGGTGGAGACCGGGCGGCCGGTCATCCCGGTCTACATCCTCGACCAGGGCGCGCGCGTCCGTCCCATGGGGGCCGCCTCCCTGTGGTGGCTGGACAAATCGCTCCGCGCCCTCGACGGCGACCTGCGGCAGCGGGGTTCGCGCCTGGCGCTGCGCCGCGGCGACAGCGAGGCCGAGCTTCGCCGTCTGATCGAGGCGACGGGCGCCGACGCTGTCTTCATGAACCGGCTGTTCGAGCCCGACGCCTTCGCCCGCGACGCCGACATCGCCCACGGGCTGCAGGCGGAGGGTGTCGACTGCAAGGGTTGGAACGGAGCCCTGATGGCCCGGCCAGGGTCGGTCCTCAACGGTTCGGGCCAGCCGTACAAGGTCTTCACCCCCTTTCTGAAGACCCTGCTCGCCGCCGCCGCGCCGCCGCCGCGCACCGTCACGCCGGCGCGCATCGCGACGTCGGCCGACCTTGCATCGGACGACATCGGCGCCTGGGGCCTGCATCCGACGCGACCGGACTGGTCGGGCGGCTTCGACTGGACGCCCGGCGAGGCGGGAGCCGAGGCGGCCCTGTCGGCCTTCCTCTCACGGGGCTTGAAGACCTACAGCATCGGTCGCGATCGTCCCGCCGAGCCGGCGACCAGCCGGCTGTCGCCGCATCTGCATTTCGGCGAGATCAGCCCGTGGCGGGCCGTCGAGGCCGCGCGCGAGGCCGCCGATTCCGGCCGTGTTCCCGCCGCCGAGGCCGGAAAGTTCGTCGCAGAGATCGGCTGGCGCGAGTTCTCCGCCCATCTGCTGCACGCCTTTCCGCAGATGACGGATACGGCCTTCCGGCCCGAATACGACGCCATGCCCTGGCGAGACGACCCCGCCGGGCTCGCGGCCTGGACTCGCGGCCAGACCGGCTATCCGGTCGTCGACGCCGGCATGCGCCAGCTCTGGGCCACCGGCTGGATGCACAATCGGGTGCGGATGATCGTCGCCTCCTTCCTGGTCAAGCACCTGCTGATCGGCTGGCGCGCCGGCGAAGCCTGGTTCCACGACACCCTCGTCGACGCCGATTTCGCGTCGAATGTGCAGAATTGGCAGTGGGTGGCGGGATCCGGCGCCGACGCTTCACCGTACTTCCGTATCTTCAATCCGATCACCCAGGGACGAAAATTCGATGCAGACGGCCGATATGTTCGCCGATGGGTCCCGGAGCTCCGCGAGATTCCCGACCGCTGGATCCACGCGCCCTGGACCGCCCCGCCCGAGGTCCTGCGCGACGCCCGCATCCGCCTCGGCGCTGACTATCCCCGCCCGATCGTCGACCACGACCTCGCCCGCCAGCGCGCCCTCGACGCCCTCGCCACGGTCGTCGCCTCTCGTGACGCCGAAGGGGATTGACGGGCGGTCCGCCCAGACCCAAGCTTTCCGGTCATGACATCGGTCACCGCCGAGCGTATCGAGACCGCGGCCCGCACGCCGCGCGGGTTCCGACTGCTATTGCGCCTGCTCGCCGCCAACTGGACCTTCGGCCGCCTCACCGTCCTGCTGCCGAATGGCGAAATCCATCGGCTGGAAGGCCGCGAACCCGGCCCCGCCGCGGTGTTCGACATCAGGGACTATCGCTTCGCGCGGCGCGTGCTGGCCTCGGGCGATATCGGCTTCGCCGAGGGCTATATGGCCGGCGAATGGGAAAGCCCGCAGCTGGCCGCCCTGCTGGAATCCTTCGCCCACAACTATGACCACATCCAGAGACTGTTCGACGGCCATCCGTTGATGCGGGCGCTCAACTGGCTGTCGCACAAACGCCGCCGCAACAGCCGCTCCGGCTCGAAGAAGAACATCCACGCCCACTATGACCTCGGCAACGCCTTCTATGCGGCGTGGCTGGACCCGACGATGACCTACTCCTCGGCCCGGTTCACCCGGACCGGCATGCCCCTCGACGCGGCCCAGCGGGAGAAATACGCGTCCCTCGCCAGACTGATGGACCTTCGGGCCGGCCAGTCGGTGCTCGAGATCGGTTGCGGCTGGGGCGGCTTCGCCGAGTTCGCCGCCCGCGAAGTCGGCGCCCGCGTGACCGGCATCACCATCTCGCAGGAGCAGTACGACTTCGCTCGCCGGCGCATCTTCGATGCCGGCCTTTCGGAAAAAGTCGACGTCCAGCTGATCGACTATCGTGAC
This sequence comes from Pseudomonadota bacterium, assembly GCA_034189955.1. Taxonomy (GTDB): domain Bacteria; phylum Pseudomonadota; class Alphaproteobacteria; order Caulobacterales; family Caulobacteraceae; genus Brevundimonas. The sequence continues at coordinate 24,354 of JAXHTU010000029.1, forward strand.
GTCCGGGGGCGGTTCGACCGGGTCGCCTCGATCGAGATGTTCGAAGCCGTCGGGCAGGAATACTGGCCGGCCTATTTCGGCAAGATCCACGATGTGCTGGAACCCGGCGGCATCGCGGGCCTGCAGATCATCACCATCGATGACGCCCTGTTCGGGGGGTATAACAAGCGCACCGACTTCATCCAGAAATACATCTTTCCCGGCGGCATGCTGCCCTCCGAGGCGGTGCTCGGGCCGGTCGTCGCGGCGGCGGGTCTGGACTGGCGCGCGACCGAGCGTTTCGGCCAGGACTATGCCGAGACCTTGCGGCTGTGGGACGAGCGGTTCCAGGCGGCTTGGGACGAGATCCAGCACATGAGCGGCTTTGACGAGCGCTTCCGCCGGCTGTGGCGCTTCTATCTCGCCTATTGCGAGGCCGGCTTCCGCTCCGCCCGGACCGACGTGATCCAGCTGGGCCTTTGGCGCGGGTGAGCCCGACCTGCCAGGGCGGGACGATGCAGTCTCTGCCGCCGCTGATCACGACCGCCGACCTCGCAGCGCAACTGCATGCGCCGGACCTGCGCCTGGTCGACGCCAGCTGGCATCTGGACGGTCGCGACGCCCGCCCCGATTTCGAGGCGGCGCGACTGCCCGGGGCGGTGTTCTTCGATCTGGAGGCCAGTTCAGCCCCGGACAGCGATCTGCCGCACATGGCGCCCGGGGCCGGGGCGTTCGGGGCCCGCATGGGGGAACTTGGCCTGCGCGAGACGGATCACATCGTCGTCTATGACACCGTCGGCATCCGTTCGTCGCCGCGCGCCTGGTGGATGTTTCGCCTGATGGGCGCGCCGCGGGTGCAGGTGCTGGAAGGCGGTCTGCCGAAATGGCGCGCGGAGGGCCGGCCGGTCGACAGCGGGCCCCCCGGTCGGGTCACCCCGGCGACCTTCGACGCCCGGCTCAACCCCGACCTCCTCGCCGACCTCGAGACCGTGCGGGCCGCGCTCGCAGGGTCGGCCCAGGTGGTGGACGCCCGCGCCGCCGACCGCTTTGAAGGCCGCGCGCCGGAGCCGCGGCCCGGCCTGCGGTCAGGCCATATGCCGGGCGCGCTGAACCTGCCCTTCCCTCGCCTGCTGAACGCCGACGGGACGATGGTGTCCGCTGGCGAACTCGAGACCGCCTTCCGGGCCGCCGACGTCGATCCGGACCAGCCGGTGATCACCACCTGCGGTTCCGGCGTCACCGCCGCCATCCTCAGCCTCGGACTGGCGGTCCTCGACCGGCCGTCGCGGCTGTATGACGGCAGCTGGGCCGAATGGGGCGGTCGGGAGGATACGCCGGTCGTTTCGGACGCCTAGGCCCGCGGCGCCACCGGCGCGGCCACGCCCGCCGGAAGCCGCTCGTCGCTCTCGCCGCGCGAGACCACGGTCGCGGCGACCAGATCGCCGGTGACGTTCAGCGTGGTGCGGCACATGTCGAGGAAGCGGTCGACGCCGAGGATCAGGCCGATCCCCTCCGGCGGGACCCCGACCATCACCAGGATCATCGCCACGACCGGCAGCGATCCCGCCGGCACGCCGGCCGTGCCGATGCCGCCCAGGATGCAGACCAGCATCACGATCACCTGCTGGCCCAGCGACAGGTCGATGTTGAAGAACTGGGCGAGGAACAGCACCGTCACGCCTTCGAACAGGGCGGTGCCGTTCTGATTGGCCGTGGCCCCGACCGTCAGCACGAAGCGGGCGATCTTGCGCGGCAGCTTCAGCTCGACCTCGGCGGCCCGCAATGACACCGGCAGGCTGGCGTTGGACGAGGCGGTCGAAAACGCCACCACCATCGGCTCACGCACGGCGCGGAAGAATTTGACCGGCGACATGCCGCCCAGGGTCCAGACCGCCAGCGGATAGACCACGAACATGTGGATCAGCATCGCTCCGACGGCGACGCCGACATAGGCGGCCAGACGGACCAGCAGGTCCCAGCCGAACAGGGCGGCGAGGTTGAACATCAGGGCGGCGATGGCGAAAGGAGCCAGTTTGATCACCAGATTGATCAGCTTCATCGTGACCTCGAACAGGCCGAGGATCACATCCTGCAGCTTGTCGGTCGCGGGGCTGCGGGCCATCACCAGGCCGATGCCGAACAGCAGGGCGAAGACCATCACCGGCAGGATCTGGTTCTCGGCCGCCGCGGTGAAGACGTTCGACGGGATCAGGTCGAGGAAGAACTGGCCGAGGTTGATGGTCTCGGGCGCGCTGCCGACGATCGAGGCCGCGCCGTCGGCGCCCTGGGCCAGCAGCGCCTCCGCCAGCACCGGATCGACGCCGTCGCCCGGGCGGAACACATTGACCATCACAAGGCCGATCAGCACCGCCACGCCCGAGATCACGACGGTGAAGGCGAGGGTCTTCCACCCGGCCCGCCCCAAGGACTTCAGGTCGCCCATCTCGGCCACGCCGATGACGAGGGCCGAGAACAGCAGCGGAATGACCAGCATGAACAGCAGGCGCAGGAAGATCTGCCCGGCCGGACCGGTGATGTTCGAGGTCAGCCACAGCACCCAGGGCGCATCCGCGCCGACGGCCAGATTGACGAACAGGCCGCCGCCCAGACCGACGATGAAGCCGATCAGCATCAGCCAGTGCAGGGCGAGTCCGCCGCGCTTGGTCGTTTCCATATATCCCCCCGGCCCTCGGCCGATGTCGTTAGCGGATCGGCAGGGCGTAGATCAGGCCGCCCGGCCGAGCATTCCATTGTGCGTTAAGGCCCCGCGCCAGGTCGAGCGATGAATCGGGCCCGATATTGCGGTTGAAGATTTCACCATAGTTTCCCGTGGCTTCAATGGCGTTCCTGGCCCAACCCTTCGACAACCCCATCGACGGTCCAAGATCACCCTCCACCCCCAGAAGCCGGCGAATCTGCGGGTCCCGCGCGTCCTCGGCAAGCCGGGCGGCGTTGTCTGCCGTGACGCCCAGTTCCTCGGCCATGATCAGGGCGTTCAGCGTCCAGCGGACGATCGAGGTCCACGCCTCGTCCCCGCGTTGGACCGCCGGACCGAGGGGCTCCTTGGAGATCACCTCCGGAAGGATCGCGTGCTGCTCGGGGTTGGACATCAGGGTCCGCGCCGCGGCCAGGGCCGAGATGTCGGCGCTCAGGGCGTCGCAGTCCTCGCGGGCATAGGCGGTGCGGGCGGCCTCCTCGCTGGCCGCCACCACGGCCCGGTATTCGATCCCTCGCGCGCGGAAGAAATCGGCCACGTTGAGCTCGGACGTGGTCTCGCGCTGAACGCAGACCCGGGCCCCGTTCAGCTCGGCCGCGCTGGCCAGATCCAGCGAGCGCCGGACGAGGAAGCCCTGACCGTCGTAATAGTTGATCCCGGCGAACCTGACGCCTTCCACGACCTCTCGCGCCATCGTCCAGGAGGTCGCGCGCCACAACACGTCGACGCGGCCGCCGCGCAGGGCGTCGAAACGCTGGCTCGAGCTCAGGGGCACGAACCGGACCGCATTGGGGTCGCCCAGCACGGCCGCGGCCAGGGCCCGGCAGAAGTCGGCGTCGAAGCCGCGCCATTCCCCCCGATTGTCGGTATAGGCGAAGCCGACCAGTCCCTGGTGCACGCCGCAGTTCAGCCGGCCGCGCTGCTTGATCGCCTGCAGGGTCGGGCTGGCGAATTCCGGGGCCTCCGTGGCCGCCACGACCGCCGTCTTCTCGGTCTCGACCTCACGATCGCCGCCGCCGCAGGCCGTCGCCATCAGCGCGAGCGCCAGGACTCCTGCCGCCGCCAACGGTCCTCGCACCACTTCCGTCCGCATTCCGCTCCTCGCCCGAGCCATTCCAGACCTTGCGCCCCTGCCAGCTTTAGAGGCCTTTGGGGGCTGAACCGCAACCCTCGACCGGCCCTCATGTCCGACCAATCCGACCACAGCGCCCGTACCCGGCTGATCGCCCCCGCCACCCGCCGCGGTCTCGGACGGCGTCCGGTCAGTCCGCCGATCCAGCGCGCCTCGACCCTGCTCAATGACGATCCCGCCGCCATGCGGGACGGGGGCGCCGGTCCGGTCTACGGCATCGAGGATCTGACCGCCGGCCGCGACCTGCGCGCCGCCCTCGCCGATCTGGAGGGGGCCGCCGACGCCTGGCTGGTGCCGTCCGGCCTCGCCGCCGTCACCGTGCCCCTGACCGCCCTGCTCCGGCCCGGCGACGAAGTGCTGACGACGGACGCCGTCTACGGTCCCAGTCGGCGCTTCCTCGATCGTCATCTGGGCGCGCGGGGAGTCGCCAGCGCCTTCCACGCCCCGGGCGCGTCGGCGGCTGAAATCCTCGCGGCCCTCACCGAGCGGACGCGGCTGCTGCTGATCGAATCGCCGGCGTCCCTGACCTTCGAGATGCTCGACGTTCCGGCCCTCGCCGCCGCCTGCCGCGAGCGGGGCGTCCTCACCGTCATGGACAATACCTGGGGGGCCGGCCTCGCCTTTCGCCCGCTTGAGCACGGCGTCGATGTCAGCGTCCAGGCGGTGACCAAATATGTCGGCGGCCATTCCGACCTGCTGATGGGCTCGATCGCCGTCAGGGAGCGTGTCATCGGCCGGCGAATCGCCGAGACGCTTGAGGATCTGGGGTGGCGGGTCTCGCCCGACGACGCCTGGCTGGCGTTGCGCGGCCTGCGCACCCTGCCGCTGCGCTATGCCGAACAGGGCCGCTCCGCCCTCGTCGTGGCGCAATGGCTGCAAGCCCGCCCCGAGGTCGCCGACATCCTCTATCCCGCCCTGCCGGGCGCCGCCGGCCACGACCTCTGGAGCCGCGACTATACGGGCGCGGCCTCCATCTTCGGCGTCGTGATGCGCGGGGGTTCGGAAGCCGCCGCCCATGCCCTGATGTCGGCGCTGCGGCTGTTCGGCCTCGGCTATTCCTGGGGTGGGTTCGAGAGCCTGATCACCCACGAGACCGGCCAGCTCGCCTTCCGCCGCGCGCCGCCGACGCTGGCCGGCGAGTTGCTGCGCCTCCACGTCGGTCTCGAGGACCCGGCCGATCTGATCGCCGATCTCGAGCGCGGCCTCGCCGCCTGGCGCGCCGCTAGCCGAGCTTCGCCCGCGCCGCCTTGAGCCTGGCCTTCAGGGTGTCCCGCGCCTTCCCCTGCCGCCTGGCCAACGCCGCGATCCGCTGGTCCAGCGCCGCGCGCTCGGCTTCGACGGCGGCCGTCTCCTCCGCCTGCGCCAGATCGAGCGCGCCCAGCTCCGCCTCCAGCGTCTCGACCAGCGCCTTCGCCTTCGCGCTGGACGGCTTCGCCTTTTTCGGCCTCGGGGCCGTCGTCCGCTCAACCTTGCCGATGTCCACCGACAGGCCGCGCTCGATCAGTTCGCCGGGCGCCGCCAGCGCCGCCGCCCGGTCCGGCCCGATGTCGATCTCCTTGGCCGCTCCGTCCTTGAAGAGGTCCCGTTTGACCCCCCAGGCCTCCAGCGCCTTGGCCCGCGACGAGGCGGCGACGGTCCACGAGTGAAAGCCGTCGGAATAGCAGAACACCTTCAGCTTTCGCGCCATGGCTCAGTCCAGCTCGATCCAGGTCGGCGCATGATCGCTGGCCCGGTCGCGCCCGCGCACCTCGCGATCCACCCCGGCGTCGGTCAGCCGTTTCGCCGTCGCCGGGCTCAGCAGCAGGTGGTCGATGCGCAGGCCGGCGTCCCGCTCCCACGCTTCGCGGAAATACTGCCAGAAGGTCCATGGCGGCGGGTCGCCGGGATAACGTTCCCGCAGCGCATCGGTCCAGCCCTGCGCCACCAGCCGTGCGAACGCCGCCCGGCTCTCCGGCTGCAGCAGGGCGTTCTTCTTCCACGACCGGCTGTTGTAGATGTCGGCCTCGGTCGGCACGACGTTGAAGTCGCCGGCCAGCACCACGGGCGCGCCGCTGGCCAGCAGATCGGCCGCATGGGCGTGCAGCCGCTCCATCCACGCCAGCTTGTAATCGAATTTGGGCCCCGGCTGCGGATTGCCGTTCGGCAGATAAAGCGACGCGATCAACACACCGTCGACCGCCGCCTCCAGATAGCGACTCTGCGCGTCGCCCGGATCTCCCGGCAGGCTGCGTCGCGTGACCACGGGCTCGGAGACCCGGGCAAGGATGGCGACGCCGTTCCAGCGGGACTCGCCCTTCCAGACCGCGTGATAGCCGGCCGCCTCGATCGCCGCCGCCGGAAACTGCGTGTCGGTCGCCTTCAGCTCCTGCAGGCAGGCCACGTCCGGGCGGGCGGACGCCAACCACTCCAGCAGATTGGCGAGCCGGGTGTTGATCCCGTTGATGTTGAAGGTGGCGATCCTCACCGCCCCTCAACGGCCCCGCTCGCGACGGGTTGCCGATGGCGCGCCCAGCAGGACTCGAACCTGCAACATCCCGCTTAGAAGGCGGGTGCTCTATCCGGTTGAGCTATGGGCGCCCGATCAGGGCAGTAGCGCGGCGCGGCGCGGACGCAAACCCCGCGGCTCAAGCCGCGAGCGCCCGTGGCGGAGCGATAGCGGCGCAAATGCCGTCAGTGCGTCCACGGCACCTTGCGGCTGGTGGCGAAATTGTCGGCGTAGGCCTTGAGGATCACCGGCGCCTCCTGGGCTTCATGCAGGCGGAAGGCGATGCCGTGACGCTCGGCGTAGGCGACCGCCTCTTCGCGCGAATCGAAATCCAGCCGGACCTGACCGTTCATGTCGGCCGAACTGGTCCAGCCCATCAGCGGATCGATGGTCCGCGCCGAAGCCGGTTCGAATTCCAGCCGCCAGTGCCGGGCATTGGCCTTGCCGGACTGCATGGCGGTCTTGGCGGGACGGTAGATGCGGGCGAGCATGAGAACCTCGATACCAACCTGCGGACAGGTCGCGAAAGGCGCGCCAGCCGCTTCGAACTATGGTCGGGGCGAGAGGATTCGAACCTCCGACCCTCTGCTCCCAAAGCAGATGCGCTACCAGGCTGCGCTACACCCCGAACCAGAGGCGCGGTGTGTGCCACGCGCGCTTCTTCGCCGCAACGCGCAAGGCGCTATTCAGCGAAGAAGGGATGACGAACCTTGTCGCCCGGCTTGGCGCCGATCTCGTCGGCCCGTCCGCCCCGGAGCTCCAGCACGCCGCTGGCCGGCCCGTTCGAGGGGATGATGGCGTCGGAGTTCGGCGTGGCGTTCTTCGCGATCGAGACGATCCGGCCGTACGGATCGATGTAGATGATGTCGAGCGGGTTGGGCGTGTTGTGCATCCAGAAGCCGCGCTCGGCGACGTCCGGGAACTGGAACAGCATGCCGCGGTCGTCGGCCAGCGGCTCGCGATGCATCATGCCGCGCTGGCGCTCCATGTCGTCGTCGGCGATCTCGACCATGAAGTCGTGTTCGCCCGTCGAGGTGACGACCGTCAGGGGCTCCAGGGGCTCGCCATTGGGGCCCTGCGCCTTGCCCGCGCCGGCGCATCCCGCCAGCAGAATCAGACCGGCGATGCCGGCGAGAAAGCCGCGACGAACCATCATCATTCCACCCTCAAAAGCATTCCGCGATCTGCGCCGATCCGCGCCTGCGACGCGGTCACCATAGCCGCGGACCGGACCGATGGGGAGGTCAATCAATCGGCGGGACGGATTTCCGCGACAACCAGCCCCTTCGGGCCTTCGGCGAAGCGTACGGCGACCGCCTCGCCGGGCAGGAGATCCTCCAGCCCGCAGCGCCGCAGCGTCTCTACGTGCACGAAGATGTCCCCCGGCTGGCCCTCGCGAACGACAAAGCCATAACCCTTGGTCCGGTTGAACCATTTGACCACGGCCGTCTCCATGAAACCGCCCGTCCGCTCGAGCGAAGGATGGCTCCGGCTGTCCCGACGCGGGGCGTCGTGGACGCCTCGCCGCGCCACGATCGCGGCGTCCGGATCGCCCTCGTCGAGCGCATGGACTTCCGTCACCTGCCAGCCCTTTGGGCGCCGCGCGCAGTCGCAGGTGATGGCGGCGCCTTCGGCGGCGACGTCACGGCCGCTATCGCGCAGGCTGGAGATGTGCAGCAGCACATCCTTCATATCCGTCAGGCTGGGCTCATCGGGCACGATGAAGCCGTATCCCTTGCCGGGATCGAACCATTTGACCCGGCCGGCGATACGCACGGTCTCGATCGTCTCAACGCCCTCGTAGTCCGACACAGCCTTCCCCCTGCCCGCGCGCATTGCGGGCCGGTTTGTTTAACACGGTTCTGTGAACGGCGGAAAAGGCAAAAACGCGAGTATCCAGGCAAACGCCGAACATTTTTCGATCACGACCCGACAACGCCGTGTCACGGGCGCCGTTCGCCCGGTCGACGCAGCGATCACAGCGGGTCGACGCCGGGCTCCCTGGCGGGGATCCGGTCGAACCCGGGGCGTTTGTGGGGAAAGCCCCGCGTGGCAGTCCCTAGGGGAATCGAACCCCTCTTTTCAGGTTGAAAACCTGACGTCCTAACCGATAGACGAAGGGACCGCGGCGCGGGGAAGCGGCGAT
>JAXHTU010000003.1:0-63071 GCA_034189955.1 Pseudomonadota bacterium
CGGCGGCGGACGGCCTTCGGAAACTGGCCGCGCACGCGCTTCAGGTCGGCGAAGACGCGATAGCGCCCCTCGCTCTTGACCTGCTCCACGGCGGTCTGGAAGGCGGCCTTGTAGTCGTACAAGCGAACAGCTCTGCAGCGGCGAAAACTTGCGGGGTGATGCGCCGATCAGGCCGATTTGTCCATGAAACCGGCCGGACAAATCGCCGCAAACCCTTAATTGATAATGGTTCTCAGAAACTGAACCCTCAATCCTTCGGCAGTTCGTCGAGCTTGCCGCGCAGCATCTGCAGGATGGCGGAGAAGTCGCGGCCGCCGTAGCCGAGGCCGTTGAACATCTGGAACAGGGCTTCGGTCTGGGCCCCCAGAGGGGTCGAGGCGCCGGATTTGGCGGCGGCGTCCTGGGCCAGTTTCAGGTCCTTGAGCATCATGGCGGCGGCGAACCCGCCCTCGTAGTTGCGGTTCGAGGGGGCGGTCGGGACCGGGCCGGGCCACGGATAGTAGGTGGTCGTAGACCAGCTCTGGCCCGAGGATTTGGCGACGATGTCGAACATCTTCACCGGGTCGAGGCCCAGCTTCTCGGCCAGGCCGATCGCCTCGCAGGTGCCCAGCATGGTGATGCCGAGGATCATGTTGTTGCAGATCTTGGCCGCCTGCCCGGCCCCGTGGTCGCCGGCGCGGAAGGTCGCGCGGCTCATCGGTTCGAGCGCCGTCTCGATGCGGGCGAAGTCGGGCTCTTCGCAGCCGACCATGAAGGCCAGGGTCCCCGCCTCGGCGGCCATGGTGCCGCCCGAGACGGGGGCGTCGGCGAAGGCGTAGCCGGCCTCCGTCGCCAGGCCGGCGACCTTGCGGGCGGTGTCGACGTCGATGGTCGAACAGTCCAGCAGCAGGGCGCTGGACGGGGCGGCGCCGATGATCTGCTCGCTGTAGACCTTGAGCACATGCGGGCCGGCGGGAAGCATGGTGATGACGACGTCGGCGGCCTTGACCGCCTCGACGACGGATCCGACCGGCGTGCAGCCGGCGGCGGCGGCGCGGTCCAGGGCGGCCTGCGACAGGTCAAAGGCGAGGACGGTGTGGCTGGCCTTCGCCTGGTTGGCCGCCATGCCGCCGCCCATGTTGCCGAGGCCGATGAAGGCGATGGTGGTCATGGCGTCTCTCCCGTTTGCTTTTCGGGAGGGTTAGCCCGTCGCCCGCCGGGTCGCCAGCGCGGCCGCAGGAATTCGGTCAGCCCGGCTTGCGGAAGCGCAGGACGAAGCGGTCGGTGCGGCCGCGGATCGCCGGGTCGAAGACGCTCAGGCTGTGGTCGTCGGCGGGGTTGGCGACGACGCGGGTCTCGCCGTCGAAGACGAAGCCGGCGGCCTCGACCTGGCGGCGCACGTCGGTCGATTCGATGCGGTGCAGGGTCCCGACGACCGACACGCCGGCGCCCGGCGCGGCCTGGTGGTCGAGGATGACATAGAGGCCGCCCGGCTTGAGGGCGCGGAAGACGGCGGCGTTCATCGCCGGGACGTCGACGCCGAAGCGGGGAATGACGAAGTCGTGGTATTCCTCGCCCATGAAGACGACGTCGAGCGGCCGGTCGAAGGCCATCGTCTCCAGCGCGCCGGTGACGCGGCTGACGTTCGGATAGGTCGCCGAGAGGCTGTCGGCGTAGGCGTTCTCGCGCTCCGCGGTCTGGTCGGGCACGAAGGCATAGACGTGGCCGGCGGGGCCGACGACGGGGGCGAACAGCCGGGTGAAGAAGCCTTCCTCGGGCCGGATGTCGGCGATGACGTCGCCGGGCTGGAGCCGGATGAAGGCCAGCATGTCGGCCGAGCGGCGCAGGCCGTCACGGGCGCGGTCGGCCTCCGGCCGGTTGGCGTGGGCGAGGGCCGCGGCGTATACGTCCTCCGCGGGGACCGTCCGGTGAACCACGGTCGTGGTTCCGCCGTCGGCGACGATGATGCAGCCGGACAGGGCTGCGGCGGCGGCGAGCGTGAGTGCGATGGTCGTGATGCGGCGCATGGCGGCCTCCCCTGTTTTGCGACGTTGATACGCCGCCGCTTTGGGCCCGGATGCAAGTCCTCGGGTCAGGCCAGCGGGGTCCACTCCTCGCCGGCGGGCGCCGGCGCGAACAGGCCGTCGAGGTCGGCGTCGGAGATCCCCGACAGGTCGGCGGGCGACCATTGGGGGGCGTTGTCCTTGTCGACGATGACGGCGCGGACGCCTTCCTGGAAGTCGTGGGTGCGGACGACGCGGCCGCCGAGCCGGTGCTCCATGGCCATGTTGTCGGCGAAGGACTCCAGCGCCGCGCCGGTGCGCAGCTGGCGCAGGGTGACCTTGAGCGATTGCGGCGACTTGGTCTTCAGCGCGGCCAGCTGGGCCAGGGCCCAGTCGGAGCCGTCGGCCTCGAGGGCGGCGAAGATGGCCTCGACCGTATCGTGGGCGAACAGGCGCTCGATGGCGGGCAGGTGCGGCTCGATCGGCGGCTCGCCGGCGTCGGTTTCGAGGCCGTCGGCGACATCGATCGGATAGGCCGGGTCGGCGGCGAGGATGGCGCGGAAGGCCTCCAGCGCGTCGGACGGGAGATAGTGGGTGTGGATGCCGAGAAAGACGGTGTCGGCCGCCTTGAGCCGCGCCCCGGTCAGGGCCAGCCAAACGCCGGTCTGGCCCGGCAGGCGCGGCAGGAACCAGCCGCCGCCGACATCCGGAAACAGGCCGATGCCGGTCTCGGGCATGGCGTAGGTGGTGCGTTCGGTGGCGATGCGGACATCGGCCGGCTCGGAGATGCCGACGCCGCCGCCCATGACGACGCCGTCGACGAGGGCGGTGACCGGCTTGGGGTAGTCGAACAGCAGGTGGTTGAGCTTGTATTCCGTGTCGAAGAAGGCCTTGGCCTCGGAGGCGTCCCCTGCCCCGCTTTCGGCGATCATGCGGATGTCGCCGCCGGCGCAGAAGCCGCGCTCGCCGGCGTGGTCGATGAGGATGGATTTGACGGCGTCGTCGTCACGCCAGGCGAGGAGCGCCTCGATCATCGTGTCGCACATGACGCGGTTCAGGGCGTGAAGCGCCTTGGGGCGGTTCAGGGTCAGGCGGCCGAGGCCTGATGAGACGCGGACGAGGACTTCGGGTTCGGAGGTCATGACGAGGGATTAGGTCGGCGGCGCGCGACGGTCCAGCCTTGCCGTCCGGAAACGCCCGCCATGTTCGGCTTCGCCTCGCGCCTCAGTTCACCGGCCAGTAGACCTCCACCGTCCCGGGAAGCTGGTGGGTTTCCCCGAATGGCCCGAAGGCGGGGACCATCACGCCCCACCCCAAGTAATAGGGGTAGGCTCCGGTGACCAGGTCACTGATCTCGGGGTCGTCGTCGGTAAAGCCAAGATCGTCCCCACCGGCGGCGATCCAGGCGAGGGCATCATCCTGCCAGATGCGGCGCCACGACATCGCCGACACGTCTCGCCAGAGTTCCCGGTTCATCATTGGATGATTGGCGTTGGTCGACGCCCCGTTCCGGACCTGCCACAGGACGGGGGGCGGCAGCGACAGGACCGCCTCGTTGATCAGCATGCGGTCACGGCTGGAGATGTCGCCCGGAGGACCGTTCACCGGATCCAGAACGGCAAGATAGTCCGCCGAGGCGATCAGGTCCCTGGACGCGGCAAAATACCAGAGCACGTTTGTCAGGGCCGCCAGTTGCTGCTGATCGTAGCCGTTCAGCCCGCTCCAGGCCGTGTCAGCCCGCAGTCTCTGGCCTGCCGGACCTCTCACCCTAAGGGCTGGCGCCTCGTCTTCCTGATCCAGCTGGATGCCTTGTCCCTGGTAGCGTTCGGGATGGGCGATGACATCGCGAAGACGCTGCCACATACGCATCTCGTCCCGCGCGTTCCGCTTCGCCGCATCGTAGATTTCGTACTCCAGCATGGCCGCCATCTGGGCCCGCACCGCCCGGTTCCAGATATTCGGCGCCGACAGCTCCATCACGAGATCGTCGATGTCGCTCTGGCCGATGTCATTGACGGCCTCCGCCAGATCCCACGACCGGCCGAGATCGTCGCCATCGAGGGTGACAAAGCCCCAGAGCTGCATGATCGACGCCACCAACGAAACCCACATGCCGGCCTTCGCGGCAGGGATGTGGTCCCGCAGCCAGGTCGTCAGCCGCTCACGCGCCGCGGTCGATACCCGGAATGTGCGCCCGTTGATCTTGACCGGCACAGTGCTGGTGGCCACGGAGGCCGGGGCCGGACCGGTCGCCGGAGCCAGTTGGCCCGGCTGACCCAGGCGGTGGTGGTTCTGCTGGGCGTACTGCTGTTGCTGGGCCTGCCACTGCTGGAACTGCTGCTGTTGCTGCTGCTGCTGGATTTGCTGCTGTTGCTGCTGCACCTGCTGCTGCTGTTGCTGCGGGGCGCTGCCGTAGACGTTGATCGGCTGTTGGCTATGGTACTGCTGTTGCTGTTGCTGCTGTCGCGCAATCGAAGGTGAGGCCGTCAGCGATAGCGCGACCAAGCCGATTGCAATCCTCTGATACATGTTCACCCCCTCTCCCCGGGCAGGGTGAAGCATCGGCGAAGGCTCGCGCTTTCGCAAGCCGATGATCGATGACCGTCGCTTTCTACCGGTCAGTCAGGGGGATCATTGCCGCATCATCTCCCGAGCGGTGATCACGCGCATGATCTCGTTGGCGCCCTCGAGGATGCGGTGGACGCGCAGGTCGCGGACGATGCGCTCAAGCGGATAGTCCTTCAGATAGCCGTAGCCGCCGTGCAGTTGCAGGGCCTCGTCGGCGATCTGGAAACAGGCGTCGGTGGCGAAGCGCTTGGCCATGGCGCACCATTTCGTCTTCTCGGGGTGGTTGGTGTCGAGTGCCCAGGCGCCGCGCAGGACCAGCAGCCGGGCGGCCTCCAGCTGGGTGGCCATGTCGGCCAGCTTGAACTGGGTGTTCTGGAACTCGGCGATCGGCTTGCCGAACTGTTTGCGGCTGGCGACGTATTCGAGCGTCGTCTCCAGCGCGAGACGGGCGCCGCCCAGCGAGCAGGCGGCGATGTTCAGCCGGCCGCCGTCGAGACCCATCATGGCGTAGCGGAAGCCGTCGCCCTCCTTGCCCAGCAGATTGGCGGCGGGGATGCGGCAGTCGTCGAAGGCGACGATGGCGGTGGGCTGGGAGTTCCAGCCCATCTTCCTCTCCTGCGCCCCGAAGCTGAGACCGGGCGCGTCCTTGTCGACGACGAAGGTGGAGATGCCTTTCGGCCCGTCTCCGCCGGTGCGGGCCATGACGACATAGACGTCGGACGTTCCGGCGCCCGAGATGAAGGCCTTGGAGCCGTTCAGCACCCAGTGATCGCCGTCCAGCTTCGCCGTGGTGCGCAGGGCGGCGGCGTCGGAGCCGGAGCCGGGCTCGGTCAGGCAGTAGGAGGCGATCCGCTCCATCGACACCAGCGACGGCACATAGCGGGCGCGCAGGTCGTCGGAGCCGAATTTGTCGATCATCCACGTGGCCATGTTGTGGATCGAGATGAAGGCGGCGGTGGAGACGTCGCCGCGCGACAGCTCCTCGAAGATGACCGCGGCCTCGACCCGGCCGAGGGCCATGCCGCCGTGTTCCTCGCCGGTGTAGATGCCGCAGAAGCCCATCTGGGCGGCGTGCTTCATGACGTCGACGGGGAAATGTTTGGTCTCGTCCCACTCGGCGCTGTGCGGGGCCAGTTCGGCGTCGGCGAAGGCGCGGGCGGCATCCTGGATGGCGCGCTGGTCGTCGGTGAGGGCGAAGTCCATGGGGCGTTTTCCTGCGAGTCTTTCGTGGGCTTCTAGACGCTCCCCTCTCCCGATGGGAGAGGGCTTGAGCCTTCGGGAGCGAAGCGATCGGCAAGGCGAAAGGGTGAGGGTCGACCGTTCGGGGCGGCTTCGCCGCGTCCGCCAGACGACCCTCATCCGACGGGGCTCCGCCCCGCCACCTTCTCCCGTCGGGAGAAGGAAGCTATGAGGCTGCCCCATGACCCAGCCGTTCGCGCCCGCCGCCTTTCCCTACGCCCGTCCCCGTCGGCTGCGCAGTCAGCCCTGGGTGCGGCGGCTGGTGGCCGAGACGACGCTGACGCCGGCCGATCTGGTGTGGCCGCTGATCGTGCACGACGGCCCCGACGACCGGCTGCCGGTGGCCTCGATGCCGGGCGTGTTCCGGTTGAGCCCGAAGGCGGCGGCGGCGGCGGCGGTCGAGGCGCGCGATCTGGGCATTCCGGCGGTGGCGCTGTTTCCCAATGTCGACGGGGCGATCAAGGACGGCGTCGGGACCGGGGCGACCGATCCGGACGGGCTTGTCCCGAACTGCATCAGGGCCATCAAGGACGCGGCGCCGGAGGTCGGGGTGATCACCGATGTGGCGCTGGACTGCTACACGGATCACGGCCACGACGGGGTGCTGGAGGACGGCCGCATCGTCAATGACACGACGCTGGAGCGGCTGGCCGAACAGGCCTTCATCCACGCCCACGCCGGAGCCGATGTGGTGGCGCCGTCGGACATGATGGACGGGCGGGTGCAGGCGATCCGCGAGGCGCTGGAGGCCAATGGCCTGCAGGATGTGATGATCCTCGCCTATGCGGCCAAATACGCCTCGGCCTTCTACGGGCCCTATCGCGACGCCGTGGGGTCGGCGAAGGCGCTGACCGGCGACAAGAAGACCTATCAGATGGACTACGCCAACGGCGACGAAGCGCTGCGCGAGGTGGCCATGGACATCGCCGAGGGCGCGGACGCGGTGATGGTCAAGCCGGGAATGTTGTATCTCGATATCGTTCAGCGGGTTAGCAGCACGTTCAAAGTCCCGACCTTCGCCTATCAGGTGTCGGGCGAGTACGCGATGATGCGGGCGGCGATGGCAAACGGCTGGCTGGAGGAGGACCGGGCGATCCTCGAAAGCCTGCATGCCTTCAAGCGGGCCGGGGCGGCGGGGGTGCTGAGCTATTTCGCGCCCCAGGCGGCGCGGTTGCTGGGGGCCTAGCGCACGTCAGAGACCGAGGCGCGCCGTCCAGCCGTCGTACGCCACCTCGACATTTGCCGGAACAGCGGCCGCCAGGGCGTTGTAATCCAGATCGATATGCAGGTTGGTCAGCACCGCGCGCCTGACCTCCGCCCGGGCGATCCAGTCCAGCGTCTTGTCGACATGGGCGTGGGTCGGGTGGGGCGTCCAGCGCAGGGCGTCGACGATCCACAGGTCGCAGCCGCGCACCGCCTCGATGGCCGCCTCGTCGAGGTCGGAGACGTCGCTGGAGTAGGCCACGCCGCCGACGCGGTACCCGACCGAGCGGATCGGACCGTGGGCCTGGTCGAAGGTGACGACGGGGACCGGGCCGCCGGCGCCGTCGACGGACCAGACCGCGCCGTGCGGCGGGATCGGGCGGGGGTCGAGGATGGCGGGATAGCCCTCGACGCTGTCGAAGATGTAGCGGAACCGCTCACGCAGGGCGGCGTGGGTCGGCGCGTCCATGAAGGCGGGGATGCGGCGGCGGCTGCGCATGGCGAAGACGCGCAGGTCGTCGATCCCGTGGGTCTGGTCGGCGTGGTCGTGGGTGTAGAGGACGGCGTCGACGTGGCGCACGTCGGCGGCCAGCATCTGCTGGCGCAGGTCGGGCGAGGTGTCGATCAGGACGCTGGTGACGCCGTCCGGCCCGTGGCGGCGGATCAGGGCCGAGCAGCGGGTGCGGCGGTTCCTCGGCTCGGCCGGGTCGCAGTCGCCCCAGTCGCCGTCGCCGCGCGGCACGCCGCCGGACGAGCCGCAGCCGAGGATGACGACTTCAAGCTCGCCTGGCGCGTCGATCATGCCCCCTCCGGTCGGGGAATGCGGTCGAACAGGGCGAAGAAGGCGTCGGTGGTGCGGGCCTCGGCCTCGTCGCGCGACCAGCCGCGAATTTCGGCCAGTTTGTCGAGGACGTGGCCGATGTAGGCCGGCTCGTTGCGGCGGCCGCGGTGGGGCACGGGGGCGAGGTAGGGGCAGTCGGTCTCGACGATGATGCGGTCGGCCGGCATGGCGGCGACGATCTCCCGCACGTCGGCGGCGGCCTTGAAGGTGGCGATGCCGGAGACCGAGAACCATGCGCCCAATTCCGCCGCCTTTTCCGCCAGTTCAGGGCCACTGGTGTAGCAGTGCATCAGGAAACGGAACGGCCCCCTCGCCTGCTCTTCCGTCAGGATGTCGGCCATGACCGTGTCGGCCTCGCGGGTGTGGACGACCAGAGGCAGGCCGGTGCGGCGCGCGGCCGCGATATGCTGGCGGAAGACGGCGGCCTGCACCTCGCGCGGGCTGAGGTCGTAGTGGAAGTCGAGGCCGCATTCGCCGATGCCGACGATCTTCGGGCGGGCGGCGAGCTCGGCCAGGCGCTCGGCGGTCAGGTCGGCGTAATCCTTCGCCTCGTGCGGATGGACGCCGACGGTGGCCCAGATGTCGTCATGGGCCATGGCCAGGGCGTGGGTCGCCTCGAAGGTCGACAGCTGGTCCGAGATCTCGACCATCAGACCGACGCCGGCCGCGCGGGCGCGGGCGATGACGGCGTCGCGGTCCTCGTCGAACTGGGGCGCGTGCAGGTTGACGTGGCTGTCGATCAGCATCAGGCGCGGGCCTTGGTGCGCTGGAGGTCGGCGAGCGCCCCGGCGAGGACGTCGGCGCGGTCGAGGTTGATGGCCGCGGCGCGGTCGGGCAGGTCGGAGAGCCGTTCCCACAGTTCGGCCCAGCGGGCGCCGGCGCCGCCTTTTCTTTGGCCCTCTTCCAGCGCGCGCAGCTTCACCGCGGCGATCAGCCGGTCCATCAGGGTCTCGAACCGCTCCTGCCCCTCGGGACCACGGAATTTGTCGGCCACGGCCATGACGGCGGCGCGGTCGAGCTCGGGCGCGGCCACCCAGGCCTGGGCCAGCTGGTCCGCCTCAAGGGTCGCGCCGGAGGCCAGGGCGAGGGCCTGGCCGGGCGAGCCGGCGGCCATGCCGGCGATGCGCACGGCCTCGGCGGAGGGCACGCCGGTCTGGTCGCGGACCAGCTCCTCCAGCGCATGCTGCGGCCAGACCGGGAAGGCCAGACGGCGGCAACGCGAACGGATGGTGGCCAGCAAGCGGCCGGGGGCATGGGCGACGAGGAACAGCACGCCGCGCTCAGGCGGCTCCTCAAGGATTTTCAGCAAGGCATTGGCGGCGTTGGGATTCAGGTCGTCGGCGGCGTCGATGATGGCGACGCGGTATTGCGCCTGGGACGGGCTCTTGGAGAAGAACTCCGGCAGGTCCCGGGCCTGGTCGACCGAGATGGACTTCTTTGTCTTGCCGCCCTCGACGGCGCGTTCGAGGATCAGCAGGTCCGGATGCGACTGGGCCGAGATCAGCCGGGCGACCGGATCGTCGGGGCGGGTTCCAAGCGGACCGCGCGAGGGGTCGGGCGCGGCCCCCAACAGGCGGCGGGCGGCGCGGAAGGCGAAGGTCGCCTTGCCCGAGCCCTCGACCCCGCACAGCAGCCAGGCATGATGCAGCCGGCCCTTGTCGAAGGCGTCCAGGAAGGCCGCCTCGGCGGCGGCGTCGGGAACCAGGTCGAAACGGTCGCGGGGATGCTCGCTCACAGCAGCCGGTCCTCGACGGCGGCCCGGACGCGGGCCTCGACCGTATCCTGATCGCCGTCGGCGTCGATGACGACGCAGCGGTCGGGATGGGCCGCGGCGATGGCGAGAAAGCCGCGACGAAGCCGCTCGTGAAACTCCAGGCCCTTCGACTCGAAGCGGGTCTCGAACAGGCCGCGACCGAAGGCGCGCTCCAGCCCGACCTCGACCGGCAGATCGAAGACGAGGGTCAGATCCGGCTGGGTCGGCCCGACGATGGCGGCGTCGAGCGTCTCGATGAAGGCCGCCGGCGTCCCGCCGCCGACGCCCTGATAGGCGCGGCTGGAGTCGGCGAAGCGGTCGCACACGACCCAGCGGCCGGCCTCGAGGGCCGGGCGCACGGTGCGCTCCAGGTGGTCGGAACGGGCGGCGTACATCAGCAGGGTCTCGGTCATCGGCGACCAGCGCCCCGCATCGCCGTTGAGAGCGAGGGCGCGAATCTCTTCGGCCCCCTGGGAGCCCCCGGGTTCACGCGTCTGCACCACCTCGATGTCGCGGGCGCGCAGGCGTTCGACCAGCCGGGCGACCTGGGTCGACTTGCCGGTCCCCTCGCCGCCCTCGAATGTGATGAATTGGCCTTGGGTCACCGGCGCACAATGGCGGCGCCGGCCCCGGGCGCAAGGGTCTAGCCGCCGGAAATCATCGTCGCTTCGGGATAACCCCGCGAGATCACCGCGCGGCGCGAGCGTTCGGCGGCGCCGGCGTCCGCCCACGGACCGACGAGGACGCGATAGCGACCGGGGGCCGCCTCGTCGACCGTCGCGCTTCCGCCCAGCCGGTCGGCGGCGCGACGCGCCTCGTGGACGTTGGGCCAGGCGCCGGCCTCGATCCACAGTCCGGGGCGGGGCGCGCCGGGCGGCGCGGCGACCGGCTGCGGCGGAAGCGCGACGAGCTGTTGGTATGGGACCGGGCCGGTCACCGGCGCCGGCGGCGAGGCCGGGGCGGGCGCGGCGGCGTACTGCAGGGTCGAGCCGCCGCCCTGCCGCGGGGCGCGGCCGAGGTAACGGACCCTGACCTCCCCGATCCCGGCGCGTCGCAGGTCGAGGGCGTCGGCGGCGCCGCGCGACAGGTCGATGATGCGGTTTTCGACGAACGGGCCGCGATCGTTGACCCGCAGCACGACCCGCCGACCATTGGCGAGGTTGGTGACCTCGACCAGACCCGGCAGCGGCAGGGTCTTGTGGGCGGCGGTCAGGGCGTTCATGTCGAAGCGCTCGCCGGTGGCCGTGGGGCGGCCGTGGAACTGGTCGCCGTACCACGAGGCCATGCCGGTCTCGTCGTAACGGGGCTGTTCCTCGGGCCGGTACCAGCGGCCGCGGATCTGGTAGGGCCGCATCGTCCCGGAGACGATCGGGGCCGGATCGGTGACCACCGGCACGCCGCCCATCCCCGGTTTGGCCCCGCTGGCGCAGGCGGCCAGCAGCGACAGCAGGCTGGCGACGAGAAGTCCCTTGAGAAGTTTCGCGGCCATGGTCCTGTCCCTTGAGGGCCGCGAGGATGGCGCAAGAGATTTCCGCTTTGGTTAATGAGCTGTTTGGCGCTATGCGGCGGGTCCGCTCGCGGGACACGGACAGGTGGCCGAGTGGTTTAAGGCAGCGGTCTTGAAAACCGCCGTAGGTGCGAGCCTACCGTGGGTTCGAATCCCACCCTGTCCGCCACGCGCCGGTTCTCCGTCCACGGTCGACGATCCCTCTTTCGGGGAACACGCGGCGCCGGGAGCCGTTCTAGGGGACACCCCTAGCGCCTGCTCTGGAAGCTCATGCCCCTGAACGCCACCGGCGCGCCTTTGCGCGCCTGCCTAATCGACGCCGTCTCGCTGGAAGCCGGGAGCCCGGAAATTCGTCCGGGCGAGATCGCCGGCCTCGGTTTCGACCTTCTGGTGGTTCGACTGGACCCGGCCTTCTACAGCGAATCCGCCCCGGGCGGAGGCGGCGGGCTGGATGGTTTGCCGGCGGCGGCCCGCCAGGCCGGACTGATGCTGGCGGCGGAATTGCCGCCGCTGTCGTTGAGCAACGACCATCCGGTGGCGCAGGCCGATCCGCGCGCCTTCCTGCCCAATCCCGCGACCGGCCGTCTGGGCGCGACCGATCCGCGCCGGCCCGAGACCCTGCACGACGGGTGTCTGAGGCTGGGCCGGGCGGAACCCGGCTCGGCCGTGGCCGACTGGCTTGCGGGTCTGCTGGCCCCGCTCGCTGACAAGTTCCCCGTCGTCCTCTCGCCTCCGGGCGAGGTCGCGCTGGGTCGGCTTCTGACGACCCTTCGAGGCCAGGCGCACCCGGCGAGCGGGATCGAGGCCGCATCCCGGGTCGGTCTGAACGGCGGCACAATGTCGGTCGGGGACCGGCGCGCCGCGCTGGCCGCCATCGCCCTGGAGGGGCGCGGCTGGATCATGGAGGCGGGATACGGGGACGGAGTCGCCGATGCGGTCCGGGCGACCAACGCCCTGCTGCTTCGCGCCGGCGCCGGCGGCCCGGTGCGGCGCCTGACCGGACCCGCCGCCGACCTCGATGTCCGTCTGTCGCAGCGCGGCGGAGAAGGTCTGTTGCTGGTCCGCAACCGCACCGGCGAGACTCGCGCCTGCACCGCCGAAACGTTGCCGTCGGCCGGACTGACGATGCTGACGCCCGTGCCGGGCTTCGATTGCGACGAGCCCGACAGCATCGGGCCACACAGTGTGCGCCTGTTCGCGGCGCGGCCCTCCGCGTCCGTCCGGCCGAAGCGGACCCGGGCGAGCCAGGAGTTGAAGGCGGCCACGGCCGCGGCGGCCCGCGTCGTCGTCGACAATCTCGATCCGTCGGTCGACCAGGGCAGCTATGCCGTCAAACGGGTGGTCGGAGACCGGCTCGAGGTCGAGGCGGATGTCGTCACCGACGGGCACGAACAGCTGTCCGCCGCCCTGCTGGTCAAGGCCGACGACGAGGCCGACTGGCGGCGGTATCCGATGGAGGCCCTGCCGAACGACCGGTTCGCCGGCTCGGCGCCGCTGCTGCGGCTGGGACGCCATGCCTATGTCGTCGAGGCCTGGATCGACGAATGGGGCGGCTTCGTCCGCGACTTCCGCAAGAAGCTGGACGCCGGCCTGGACCTGTCGCTGGAGGTCCGCGAGGGCCGCGCCCTGATCGAGGCGGCCGGATCGGCGCTGAGGCCGTTCGTCGCCGAACTGGACGCGACCGACGAGGCGGATGCGCGCGCGGCCTTGCTGTTGCGCGACGATCTTCATGCGGCGATGGAGGCGGCGGTCACGCCGCGCTTCCTGACGCGCAGTCATGTGCAACCGGTCGAGGTCGAGCGCGAGGCGGCCCGCTTCTCGAGCTGGTACGAGTTGTTTCCCCGCTCGCAGACGGACGACAAGGCCCGCCCCGGCAAGTTGCTGGACGTCATCGACGCCCTGCCGCGGGTCCAGGCGATGGGCTTCGACACCCTGTATTTCACGCCGATCCATCCGATCGGCCGGCGCAACCGCAAGGGGCCGAACAACACCCTGACGCCCGGCCCGGACGACGTCGGCAGTCCCTACGCCATCGGCGCGGCCGAGGGGGGTCACGCCGACATCCATCCCGAGCTCGGCACGCTGGAGGATTTTCGCACCCTGGTGGCCGCGGCGGCGGACCATGGCCTGGAGATCGCGCTCGACTTCGCCATCCAGTGCGCC
This sequence comes from Pseudomonadota bacterium, assembly GCA_034189955.1. Taxonomy (GTDB): domain Bacteria; phylum Pseudomonadota; class Alphaproteobacteria; order Caulobacterales; family Caulobacteraceae; genus Brevundimonas. Next base: position 13,257 of record JAXHTU010000003.1, read on the forward strand.
CCCGACCACCCGTGGCTGACCGAGCATCCCGGCTGGTTCGCCTGGCGACCCGGCGGCTCGATGAAATACGCCGAGAACCCGCCGAAGAAATATCAGGACATCGTCAACGTCGACTTCTACGCCACCGACGCGATCCCGGGTCTGTGGCTGGCGCTGCGCGACATCGTCCTGTTCTGGGCCGGCGAGGGCGTGCGGGTCTTCCGCGTCGACAATCCACACACCAAGCCGCTGCCATTCTGGCGCTGGATGATCGCCGAGGTGAAGGCGGCCTGGCCCGACGTGCTGTTCCTGTCGGAGGCCTTCACCCGGCCCAAGCCGATGTACCAGCTGGCCAAGGTCGGGTTCTCCCAGTCCTACACCTACTTCACCTGGCGCAACACCAAGGCCGAACTGACCGAGTATCTGACCGAGCTGAACGGGCCGGTGCGGGAGTTTTTCCGGCCCCACTTCTTCGTCAATACGCCCGACATCAATCCGTATTTCCTGCAGTCCGGGACCCGGGCCGCCTTCCTGATCCGCGCGGCGCTGGGGGCCACCCTGTCGGGCCTGTTCGGCGTCTACGCCGGGTTCGAGCTGTGCGAGTTCGAGGCCCTGCCCGGCCGGGAGGAATATCTGGACAGCGAGAAATACGAGGTCCGGGTCCGCCCCGATCGTCGCCCGGGCGACATCGTCGACGAGATCGCGGCGCTGAACGCCCTGCGTCGCGACCATCCCCATCTGCAGAGCCACCTCGGCGTCACCTTCCACAACGCCTTCAACGACCAGATCCTCTATTTCTCGAAGACAGCGGCCGGCCACGACGATCGCATTCTGGTGGCCGTGAACCTCGACCCGCACCATCCGCAGGAGGCCGATTTCGAGGTCCCGCTGTGGGAGTTCGGTCTCGGCGACGGCGACAGCGTCGCGGTCGAGGACCTGCTGGACGGTCATGCCTTCCGCTGGACCGGCAAGGTTCAGCACCACCGCCTGACGCCCGAGCGTCCCTACGCCATCTGGCGCATCTCCAAGTCCTGAAGTCGAATTTCCATGGTCAAAACCAAACCCGCCGCGTTCGACAAGGACCCCCTGTGGTACAAGGACGCCGTCATCTACCAACTGCACGTCAAGTCGTTCTTCGACAGCGACAACGACGGCGTGGGCGACTTTCCGGGACTGATCTCAAAGCTCGACTACATCGTCGACATGGGGGTCAACTGCATCTGGCTGCTGCCCTTCTATCCGTCGCCGCGGCGAGACGACGGCTATGACATCGCCGAATACCGCGACGTCCACCCCGAATACGGCAAGATGGCCGATGTGCGCCGGCTGATCCAGGAAGCCCACGCGCGCGGCATCCGGGTCATCACCGAACTGGTCATCAACCACACCTCGGACCAGCACCCCTGGTTCCAGCGCGCGCGCAAGGCGAAGAAGGGCTCGGCCCACCGCGACTTCTACGTCTGGTCGGACACCGACAAGGCCTACGCCGGCACGCGGATCATCTTCTGCGACACCGAGAAGTCGAACTGGACCTGGGATGAGGAGGCGCAGGCCTATTTCTGGCACCGCTTCTACAGCCACCAGCCCGATCTGAATTTCGACAATCCGCAGGTCCTGAAGGCGGTGCTGTCGGTGATGCGGTTCTGGCTCGACCTCGGCATCGACGGGCTTCGGCTGGACGCCATCCCCTACCTGATCGAACGGGAGGGCACGTCGAACGAGAACCTCGACGAGACCCACGACGTGCTGCGGGCGATCCGCACCGAACTGGACGCCACCTATCCCGACCGGATGCTGCTGGCCGAGGCCAATATGTGGCCCGAGGACACCCAGGCCTATTTCGGCCGGGACGGCGACGAATGCCACATGGCCTTCCACTTCCCGCTGATGCCGCGGATGTACATGGCCATCGCCCAGGAAGACCGCTTCCCGATCACCGACATCATGCGCCAGACGCCCGAAATTCCGGAGAACTGTCAGTGGGCGATCTTCCTGCGCAACCACGACGAGCTGACGCTGGAGATGGTGACCGACAAGGAGCGGGATTACCTGTGGGAGACCTACGCCTCGGACCGGCGGGCGCGGATCAACCTCGGCATCCGGCGCCGGTTGGCGCCCCTGCTGGAGCGTGACCGTCGTCGCGTCGAGCTGATGAACTGCCTGCTGCTGACCATGCCGGGCACGCCGGTGCTCTACTATGGCGACGAGATCGGCATGGGCGACAACATCCACCTCGGCGACCGCGACGGGGTGCGCACGCCGATGCAGTGGTCGTCGGACCGCAACGGCGGCTTCAGCCGGGCCGACCCGGCCTCGCTGGTCCTGCCGGCGATCCAGGATCCGCTGTACGGCTATCAGGCGGTCAACGTCGAAGCCCAGTGGCGCGACCCCCATTCGCAGCTGAACTGGACCCGCCGGATGCTGGCCGTGCGCGCCCAGCACCAGGCGTTCGGGCGTGGCCGCCAGCGCTTCCTGCGTCCGCAGAACCGCAAGATCCTCGCCTATTATCGCGAGCACGAGGGCGAGGTGATCCTGTGCGTCGCCAACGTCTCACGCTCGGCCCAGGCGGTCGAGCTGGACCTGTCCGAGTTCGCGGGGCGCATCCCGGTCGAACTGTCGGGGGGCACCCCCTTCCCCGCCATCGGCCAGCTGACCTATCTGCTGACCCTTCCCCCCTACGGCTTCCTCTGGTTCCTGCTCAGCGAAGAGGCCGATGCGCCGGCATGGAGCAGCGCCACGACGGGTCTGGGCATCGAGCACCACACCTTCGTCCTGCGCTCGGGCCTGATGGACGTGGTCGAGGGCGGGTCGCGGGACACCCTGCAAGGGGAAGTCCTGCCGCCGTACATCGCCCAGCGCCGATGGTTCCAGAGCAAGGACCACGAGATCGCCGACATCCGGATCAACGCCATCGACACCCTGCCCGGCTCGGACGGCGAGGCTCTGTTCGTCGAACTGGACGTCAACGCCGGCGACGCGGTCGACCGCTACGCCCTGCCGCTCGCCGTCGCCTGGGAGGACGAACCGACCCACCCGTTCGAGGCGCCGCTGGCGCTGGCCCGGGTGCGCCGCGGCCGACGGGTCGGACTCCTGACCGACGCCTTCGCCTCGCCGGCTCTGGCGCGGGCCCTGTTTCGTGGCCTGAAAACCGGCGCCGAGAGCGCGCTCGCCGACGGCGGGCGGCTGGTCTGCCGACCGACGGCGGCGGTCACCGACCTCGATCTGCCGGAGGACGCCGAAATCGAATGGCCGGCGGCCGAACAGACCAACTCGACCATGATCGTCGGCCGACAGGCGGTGATCAAACTGTTCCGGCGGCTGACGCCCGGGGTGCATCCCGAAGCGGAGATGAACCGGGCGCTGACCGAGCGCGGCTTCACCGGATCGCCGGCCCTGCTGGGCGAGGTGATCCGCTACGAGGCCGACGGGACGGCCTGGACCGTGGCGATCATCCAGTCCTATGTGCAGAATCAGGGCGATGGCTGGGCCTGGACGCTGGACCAGCTGCGCCGCGTCATCGACGAAGGGGCGACCCCGTTCGGCCGCGACGACGCCAGCACCTTCGAACCCTACGCCGCCTTCGCCCGTACGTTGGGACTGCGGATCGGGCAGATGCATGCGGCGCTGGCCTCGCCCGACGAGGATCCGGCCTTCGCGCCGGAGACCGCCGACGCAGCTATGACGGCGGCCTGGGCCGAGCAGGCCCGCACCGAGATCGACGGGGCGCTGGACCTGCTGGGCCGGACCGGGCTGTCGCCCGAAAATCAGACTTTGGCCGAGGCGATCATCGCCGGGCGGGATCTGTTGACGTCTTCGGTCGACCGCCTGCTGGCGGACGCCATCGGCGCGCCCAGCACGCGGGTGCATGGGGATCTGCACCTCGGCCAGGTGCTGGTCGCCGGGGCCGATGTCCAGATCATCGATTTCGAGGGGGAGCCGCGCAAGACCATCGCCCAGAGGACGGCCAAGTCCAGTCCGTTGCGCGACCTCGCGGGCGTGCTGCGCTCGTTCGACTACGCCGCCGCCCTCGCCTCGCGCACAAGTCTGGTGGCCGGCGGCGGCGAGGCGGAGGTGCGCGCCCAGGGCCTGTTGCAGCGGTTCCGGCAGGAGGCCCGCGCCGCCCTGCTGGAAGGCTATGCGGAAGGCGGAGGCGACGCCCTGCCGCCGGTGAACGAAGGGCTGCTGGCGGTCTTCACGCTCGAGAAGGCGGCCTATGAGATCGCCTACGAGGCCGCCAACCGGCCGGACTGGATCGGCGTGCCGCTTCAGGGCCTCGCCGACCTGACCCGCCAGATCAAGGAAGGTCTGTAATGGCCCGGACTCTCACCAAAGTGCGCAAGAACCCCGCCGAGCCCGTGAGCGTGGGCGAAGCCGCGCCCCTGGCCGATCCGATCGTCGTCGAGGCCCTGTCGGGCGGCGGGCTGTCCGATCCGTTCGCGGTGCTGGGCCCGCACCGGGTTGGCGAGCGGGTGGTGGTGCGCGCCTTCCTGCCGGGTGCGGAAGGCGTGGAACTGGTATCGCGTGACGACGGCCGCCCGCTGGGCCAGCTGGAGCGCGAGGGTGACTCGGACCTCTGGAACGGCGCGCTGACGGACGACGCGGCCTATCTGCTGCGCATCCAGTGGCCGGGCGCGGTGCAGGAGACGGAGGACCCCTACAGTTTCGGGCCGGTGCTCGGCGATCTGGACCTGCACCTGTTTTCGGAAGGATCGCACTGGGATCTGGCGCGGCAGCTGGGCTCGGCCGAGACGGTCTGCGAGGGCGTCGCCGGGGTGCGGTTCGCCGTCTGGGCACCCAATGCGCGACGGGTCTCGGTCGTCGGCGACTTCAACATGTGGGACGGCCGTCGGCACCCGATGCGGCGACGCGGCGAGTCCGGGGTCTGGGAGCTGTTCGTGCCGCGCCTGACCGCGGGCGCCCGCTACAAATACGAGATCGTCGGCCCGCACGGCCACGTCCTGCCGCAGAAGGCCGACCCGCTGGCGCGACAGACCGAACTGCCGCCGGCGACGGCCTCGGTGGTCGCCTCGCCGGACGCCTTCGTCTGGACCGACCAGCGCTGGATGGCCGAGCGCGCGAAGCGCCAGTCGGTCACGTCGCCGATCTCGATCTACGAGGTGCATGCCGCCTCGTGGCTCCGGCCCGACGGCGATGACAGCACCCTGGACTGGCGGGGGCTGAGCGACCGGTTGATCCCCTATGCGGTGCGTCTCGGCTTCACCCATGTCGAGCTGCTGCCGATCATGGAGCATCCATTCGGCGGCTCGTGGGGCTATCAGCCGCTGTCGCAGTTCGCGCCCTCGGCCCGCTACGGTTCGCCGGCCGAGTTCGCAGGCTTCGTCGACGCCTGCCACGCGGCCGGTCTGGGGGTGATCCTCGACTGGGTCCCGGCCCATTTCCCGACCGATGTGCACGGCATGGCCGAGTTCGACGGCACCCATCTGTACGAGCACGCCGATCCCCGCGAAGGCTTCCACCAGGACTGGAACACCCTGATCTTCAATCTGGGGCGACGCGAGGTGTCCGGCTATCTGCTGGCCTCGGCCCTGTACTGGCTGGAGACCTTCCATGTCGACGGCCTGCGCGTCGATGCGGTGGCCTCGATGCTGTACCGCGACTACAGCCGCGAGCACGACCAGTGGGTGCCGAACATCCACGGCGGGCGCGAGAACCTGGAGTCGATCGCCTTCCTCAAGCGGCTGAACACCCTGGTCAAGGAACGGGCCCCGGGAGCCATCACCCTGGCCGAGGAATCGACAGCCTGGCCGGGCGTGTCGCGGCCGGTCGAACAGGGCGGGCTCGGCTTCGACTTCAAATGGAACATGGGCTGGATGCACGACACCCTGACCTATCTGGGTCAGGATCCGATCTATCGCTCCTACAGCCACCACGACATGACCTTCGGGCTGGTCTACGCCTTCTCCGAGAACTTCGTCCTGCCGCTGAGCCATGACGAGGTCGTGCACGGCAAGGGTTCGCTCTACGAACGGGCGCCTGGCGATCCGTGGCGCAAGCTGGCCAACCTGCGCGCCTATTACAGCTTCATGTGGACCCATCCGGGCAAGAAGCTGATGTTCATGGGGCTGGAGATCGGCCAGCAGCGCGAGTGGAATCACGACGCCCAGATCGACTGGGATCTGCTGGAGCAGCCGGGTCACGCCGGCCTGCAGCAGCTGGTGGCCGATCTGAACCGGCTGTACCGCAACGAGCCGGCCCTGCACCGGACGGACTCCGATCCGGCCGGATTCGACTGGCTGATCGGCGACGCCGCGGCCGACAGCGTCTTCGCCTGGGTCCGACGCACCGAGGGCGCGCCGCCGCTGATGATCGTGCTCAACATGACGCCGGTGGTGCGCGACGGCTATCGCATCGGCGCGCCGGCCGAGGGCCGCTGGGCCGAGATCCTCAACACCGACTCGAGCCTGTACGGCGGCGGCGACATCGGCAACGCGGGCGAGGTCTGGACGCGGCCGGAACCGGCCCACGGGCGACCCTGCTCGATCGAGGTCACCCTGCCGCCGCTGGCGGCGCTGGTGTTCCGGCTGGAGGCCTGAGATGTCGGAGCAGGCGAGCTTCGCCCGGGACCTCGACTACCGCTTCGGGCCCCGGATCGAGGCGGACGGCGTGCGGTTCCGGCTCTGGGCGCCGGGCGCCGAGGGTCTGGCCGTCGAGATCGAGGGCGGGCCGACCCTGCCGCTCAGGCCCGCCGGGGACGGATTCGTGGAGGCGGTGGCGCCGGGCGGGCCGGGCACGCGGTACCGGTTCGTCACCGCCGACGGTCATCGCGTCCCCGACCCCGCCTCGCGGCGCCAGGGCGACGACGTCGACGGACCCAGCATCGTCGAGCCGGTCGACGGCTATGTCTGGCGGAACCCCGACTGGACCGGCCGCCCGTGGGCCGAGACGGTCATTTACGAGCTGCACGCCGGGATCATGGGCGGCTACGCCGGCGTGGCAGAAGCGCTGCCGGCCCTGGCGGACCTGGGCGTCACCGCCATCGAGCTGATGCCGATCAACGACTTTTCGGGAAGGCGGAACTGGGGCTACGACGGGGTGCTGCCGTTCGCCCCGGACAGCGCCTACGGCTCGCCCGACGACCTGCGGCGACTGATCGACCGGGCCCACGATCTGGGCCTGATGGTGTTTCTGGACGTGGTCTACAATCACTTCGGACCGGAAGGGAACTGGCTGCCGACCTACGCCCCGGCCTTTTTCGACGCCAGCGAACAGACGCCGTGGGGCGCGGCGATCGACTTCCGCAATCCGGCCGTACGGCGGTTCTTCACCGAGAACGTCCTGTACTGGCTGCACGCCTTCCGCCTCGACGGTCTGCGGTTCGATGCGGTCCACGCCATCCTCGACCAGAGCTGGCTGACGGAGATGGCGGCCGAGGTCCGGGCCTGCCTGCCGGTCGACCGGCACGTCCACCTGATGCTGGAGAACGAGGCCAATGCGCCCGGGCCGCTGGAAGCCGGCTTCGACGCCCAGTGGAACGACGATTTCCACAACGTCCTGCATGTGCTGCTGACCGGGGAGACGCACGGCTATTACGAAGGGTTCGCCGAGGCGCCGACGGAGAAGCTGGCCCGCTGTCTGGCGGAGGGCTTCATCTATCAGGGCGAGACGCCGCCGGGCGGCCATCCGCGCGGCGCATCCAGCGGCCATCTGCGGCCGACTGCCTTCGTCAGCTTCCTGCAGAACCATGACCAGACCGGCAACCGGGCGATGGGCGAACGGCTGATCGCCCTCGCCCACCCTGAAGCCCTCAAGGCCGCCGTCGCCCTGATGCTGCTCATGCCGCAGATCCCGATGCTCTTCATGGGCGAGGAGGTCGGGGCGCGCGAGCCCTTCCTGTTCTTCACCGACTTCCACGACGAGCTCGCCGACGCGGTCCGCGAAGGCCGTCGACGGGAGTTCGCCAAAGCCCCCGAGTTCGCCGACCCCGAGCGCCGCAAGACCATCCCCGATCCCAATGCGCTCGACACCTTCGAGGCGTCGCGGTGGACCGACACGGCGCCTGACGCGGCGAGCTGGCGGACGCTCTACAAGACGCTGCTGACCCTGCGCGCGAAGCGGATCGCGCCGCATCTGGACGGCGCCCGCTCACTTGGGGCGGAGGTCATCGCCGAGCGCTGCGTCATGGCGCGTTGGCGGCTGGGCGACGGCTCGCGGCTGACGATCGCCGTCAACCTCGGGGACGCCGCGGTCCTCGCCGACCTGCCCGGGGCGGCGCCCTTGTACGGTGAGGGCGAGGACGGCGGGCTGGCCGGCTTCGAGACGCGCGCCTGGATTGAGTCATGACGAAGGCCTCGCTTCTGGCGCTCGCGTCCCGGGCCGGCCTGTCGGCCGAGTGGAGCGACTATCGCGGCCAGCCGCAGACGGTCCCCGACGAGGTCCTGACAGCCCTGCTGGCGGCCATGGGCATCGAGGCCGGCAGCGAAGAAGCCCGACTTGACGCTTTGGCGCGACTTGAGCGGGAGGCGGCGGAGCCTCCGGCGATGATCGTGGCGCGAGCGGGACAGCGGATCGAGCTCGCCGGTCAAGGCCCGGCCGAACTGCATTTGGAGACCGGCGGCAGCCAGGCGCTGAGGCTGCGCCGCGAGGACGAGCGGATGTCGTTCCGGGTCCCGCGTCAGCTCGGCTACCACCGTCTGGAGCTGGACGGTGCTGTCGTGACGCTCGCCGTCTGTCCGCCGCGGGCGCTGCGGGTGCGCGATATGGCCGAAGGACGCCCGCTGTGGGGCCTCGCGGTGCAGATCTACGCCCTGAACGGCGGCGGTCCCTTCGGCGACTTCGGCGATCTCGGCCGCTTCTCCGTCAAGGCCGCCGGTCTGGGCGCCGATGCGGTGGCGGTCAGTCCGGTGCACGCCCTGTTCGCCGCCGACCCCGGTCGATACGGACCCTATGGTCCCTCGACGCGGCTGTTCCTGAACCCCCTTTACGCTCGTGCGGAAGCGCCATGCGAGACGCGCGACGACGACCTGATCGACTGGGCCCCGGCGGCAGGGGCGAAGCTGGCGGCGCTGCGCCGGGCGTACGGCGCCTTCCGCGTTTCGGGCGAAGGCAGGGCCGACTTCGACGCCTTCGTGCGCGCGGGCGGCGGGCTGCTGCTGGCGCATGCGCGGTTCGAGGCGCTCGACGCCCGCTTCCGGCCGCAGGGTCTACACGTCTGGCGCGACTGGCCGGACGGCTATGCCGACGCCGCCAGCCCGGCGGTCCAGGCTCTGTCGCCAGACGATCCCGAGGTCGAGTTCCACCTCTACGCCCAGTGGCGGGCCGACGCCGACCTGGCCGCGGCCCAGGCGGCGGCGCGCGACGCCGGCATGGCGATCGGCCTGATCGCCGACATGGCCGTCGGCATGGATGGCTGGGGCAGCCACGCCTGGAGCCGTCCCGACGACGTTCTGGTCGGCGTCAGCGTCGGGGCCCCGCCCGATTTGCTGGGGCCCGACGGCCAGAGCTGGGGGCTGACCACCTTCTCGCCGACGGCGCTGCGGCGCACCGGCTATGCGCCCTTCCTCGCCACCCTGCGCGCCTCCATGAGGCGGGCCGGCGGCGTCCGCATCGACCACGCCATCGGGCTGCAGAGGCTGTGGGTGACGCCGGAGGGGCGGCCGGCCTCTGACGGCGCCTATCTGGCCTATCCGCGCGACGATCTCCTCAACCTGATCGCGCTGGAGTCGCATCGGCACGGGGCCGTGGTGATCGGCGAGGATCTGGGCACCGTGCCGGACGGCTTCCGCGAGGCCAGCACCGCCGCGGGCATGGCCGGCATGCGGGTGCTGTGGTTCGAGCGCGACCGCGACGGCGGCTTCAGCGCGCCGCGCACATGGGGCCGGGACGCCGTGGCCATGACCACCACCCACGACCTGCCGACGATCGCCGGCTGGTGGCGCGGCCGCGACATCGACTGGCGCGTGCAAATCCATCCGGGCGGCGACGAGGCCGGCGCCCGGGCGGAGCGGGCGACCGACCGGGGTCGGCTGTGGCGGGCCATGGTGCGGTCCGGCGCCGCCGAGGGTCCGGAGCCCGGCGTGGACCGGGGCGCGGACGCCGTCCTGCCCGCCCTCCTCCATGTCGCCGGCAGCGCCTGCGATCTGGCGATCCTGCCCATCGAGGACGCCTTGGGCGAGGTCGAACAGCCGAACCTGCCCGGCACGACCACCGAACATCCGAACTGGCGACGGCGTCTGCCCCGCGGCGAAGGGCTGGACCAGCCGTCGGTCGCGGCCCGGCTGGCCGCCGTCGCGACAAGAAGGAAACGCCTTTGACGCTCCGATCCAGCCTGCCGCGCGCCACCTACCGGCTGCAATTCCACAAGGACTTCACCTTCGACGACGCGGTCGAAATCGTTCCTTATCTGGCCGATCTGGGGATCAGCCACGTCTACGCCTCGCCGATCCTGACGGCGCGGGCGGGATCGATGCACGGCTATGACGGGGTGGATCCGACGGCGATCAATCCGGAGCTGGGCGGCGAGGCCGGCTTCCGCCGTCTGTGCGCCGCCCTCGCCGGGCGCGGCCTCGGGGTAATCGTCGACATCGTGCCCAATCATGTGGCGGTCGGCGGCGCCGACAATCGCTGGTGGCTGGACGTGCTGGAGAAGGGCCGGGACAGCGCCTTCGCCGATTGGTTCGACATCGATTTCGACGGACCCGAACCGGAGCTGCAGGGCAAGGTCCTCGCCCCCTTCCTCGGCTCGACCTACGCCGAGGCGCTGGCCGACGGATCGCTGACGCTGGTCTGGGACGAGGCGTTGCAGAAGCTGGCCTTCGCCTATGGGCCGCACCGCTTCCCGCTGCGACCCGAGGACTACGCCGAGGTGGGCGGCTCCGATCCGGCCGCCGCCGACCTGAGCGCGTGGAACGAGCCCGACCGGCTGCACGCCCTGCTGGAACGGCAGAATTTTCGCCTCGCCCTGTGGAGCGTGGCGGGCGACATCATCAACTGGCGGCGCTTTTTCGACATCAGCGAACTGGCCGGGCTGCGGATGGAAAATCCGGCGACCTTCGAGGCCGTTCATGCGGTGATCTTCGGCCTCTATGCGGAAGGGCTGATCGACGGGGTGCGGATCGACCATGTCGACGGCCTGTCCGACCCGGCCGCCTACTGCCGCACCCTGCGATCCCGGCTCGATGAGCTTGCGGCGGATCGGCCCGCCAAGGCCGCGGTCGGTCCCGCCTATATCGTCGTGGAGAAGATCCTCGCCGTCGGCGAGGCGCTGCCGGACGACTGGGGCGTGCAGGGCGCCAGCGGCTACGACTTCATGAACCAGGTCTCGGCGCTGCAGCACGACCCGGACGGGGCCGCGCCCCTGACAGCGCTGTGGACGGAGATCAGCGGCCGCGCCGCGGCGTTCGAAACCGAGGAGACCGCCGCCCGCGTCGAGATCCTGACCGGCGCGTTCGAAGGCCAGCTGACCGCGGCGGCGCGCGCCCTGCGCCGGCTGGCGGCCGCGCGGACGGACACGCGCGATCTGACGACGGCGGCGTTCCGGCGGGCGCTGATCCGCTGGATCACCCATCTGCGGGTCTACCGCAGCTACGCCACCGGGCGCGCCGACGGCCCGCCGCCGGGCGAGGCCGTGGACCGGGCCCTCGACCTGGCGCGGGCCGATGCGCGCGCCGAAACCGCCGCGATCGATTTCATCGCCGGCCCGCTCCATGGTCCGCGCGACGCATCGGAAGCGACCGCGGACACCGTGCGCCGACTGAACCAGCTGACGGCGCCGGTCACGGCCAAGGCGGTCGAGGACACCGCCTTCTATCGCTATGGCCGGCTGCTCTCGCGCAACGACGTCGGATTCGATCCGACCCGCCTGTCGATGACGCCCGAAGAATTCCTCCAGTCCGGCGTCGACCGCGCGGCCGACTGGCCGCATGCGATGCTGGCGACGGCGACCCACGACCACAAGCGCGGCGAGGACGTGCGCGCGCGCCTGGCCGTGTTGAGCGAAATCCCGGACGCCTGGGCGACGGCGGTGCGATCGTGGTTCGCGACGAACGCGGGCGTCCGGCCGCCGGGCCTCGCGCCGGACGACGAATATCAGCTGTACCAGACCCTGGTCGGGGCCTGGCCGACGGGACTGGCGGCCGACGACGCCGCCGGTCTGGGCGCCTTCGCCGGCCGCATCGAGGCCTGGCGCGAAAAGTCGCTGCGCGAAGCCAAGCTGAGATCGTCCTGGGCTTGCCCGGATGGCGATTACGAGGCCGCCAGCCGCGACTTTATCCGGGCGCTGCTGGACCCGCGACGGTCGCCGGCCTTCCTCAGCGACCTGACGGCCTTCACGTCCCGCATCGCCCCGGCCGGCGCGATCAATGGCGTGGTGCAGGCGGCGCTCCGCTGCCTGTGGCCCGGCGTGCCCGATCTCTATCAGGGGGCCGAACTGGAAGACCTGAGTCTGGTCGACCCCGACAACCGGCGGCCGGTCGACTATGGCCGGGTCGCCCGGCTGCTGGCCGACGAAGCGACCGGGGCGCCAGGTGCGATGAAGCTGCGGACGATCGCGCGCCTGTTGGCCGCCCGCGCGGCCGACCCCGAGCTGTTCGCCCGAGGTTCGCTGGAGCCGGTGACGGTGGAGGGCGCGCGGGCCGGGCGCCTGCTGGCCTTCCGCCGCAGCTTCGCCGGACGCGGCTTCGTCGCGGCGGTTCCGCTTCGGATCGCCGACGCCCTCGAGGGCGGTTCCTCGCCCGGCAGGGCGTGGTGGGGCGACACCCGCTACAGCGTCGACGGGCGATCCGTTCTCGCGGCGGACTCGCTGGCCGGAGACAGCATCGCTTTTCACCGGTTTCCCGTTGAAGACAGCAACGAAGGCGTTGGATGAACGTTCGACAGGTCCAGACCGACCATACCGAGTGTTCCAGATTCACCGCCCGCTCTCCGACCCCGACTATCGTACCCTGTCCGGCCTGCTCGTGGCTGAAACGGGGGTTTATGTTCTGGGATTGTCCAGCGCCAGGGCCCGGCTCGCCCGCGCCGGTCTCTGCACTCCCGACGGCATGGTGACGGCCGCTGGCCGGGCTGCCCATGCAGCCGAACGAGCGCGGCGCGCCGCGGACGGGCCGGCGGGGTCGTCCTCGCCCCGGTCGCCTCCCTTCGCGGGCGGTCGTCCCTATCTGATCGCCTCCTGACGCCGGACTCGTCCGTCGCCCTGCCCTCCCCCTTAACCGCTGGACGCCACGTCCCCGTCGGTCAGACCATGAGCCCGCCGCATGACAACCTATGAGACCTTCCCGGTCACCCCCGGATCACCCACCCCGCGTGGCGCCACCTGGGACGGCGAAGGCGTCAATTTCTCAATCTTCTCGGCGCACGCGACCCGGGTGGAGGTCTGCCTGTTCGACCCCAGCGGCGAGGTCGAGACGCACCGCGTCACCCTGCCCGAATACACCGACCAGATTTTCCATGGGTATGTCCCGGGCCTCGGCCCAAACCAGGTCTATGGCTACCGGGTCCATGGTCCCTATGAGCCCCACGAGGGTCACCGCTTCAACCCCAACAAACTGCTGCTCGACCCCTATGCCCGGGCGCATATGGGCGAGATACGGTGGAACGACGCCTGTTTCGGCTACACCATCGGTCATCCGGACGCGGACCTGAGCTTCGACACCCGGGACAGCGCTCCCTATGTGCCGAAATGCGTGGTGGTCGATCCCGATTTCGACTGGCGCGGCGAGCCGGGCCGGATATTCACGCCTTGGGACCGGACCATCGTCTATGAGACCCACGTCAAGGGTTTCACCCAACGCCATCCCGCCGTCCCCGAACATCTGCGCGGAACCTATGCCGGACTGGGCTCGCGCGAGGTCATCGACCACATCCGCTCGCTGGGCGTGACCTCGGTCGAACTGCTGCCGGTGCACACCTTCCTCGATGACAGCCATCTGCTGGACAAGGGGCTGCGCAACTACTGGGGCTACAACTCGATCGGCTTCTTCGCCCCCGATCCGCGCTACGCCTCGGACCGGGCGCAGACGCTGCGCGAGTTCAAGGAGATGGTCGCCCGCTTCCACGAGGCCGGCCTCGAGGTGATCCTCGACGTGGTCTACAATCACACCGCCGAGGGCAACGAACTGGGTCCGACCCTGTCGTTCAAGGGCATCGACAACTTCAGCTACTACCGCACCCTGCCCGACGAGCGGCGCTATTACATCAACGACACCGGCACCGGAAACACCGTCAACCTGACCCACCCCCGGGTGCTGCAGATGGTGACCGACAGCCTGCGCTATTGGGTGCAGGAGACCCATGTCGATGGCTTCCGCTTCGACCTCGGCACCATTCTGGCCCGCGAGCCGAACGGCTTCGACAACCGCAGCGGCTTCCTCAAGGCCTGCAGCCAGGATCCCGTGCTGGGCACCGTCAAGCTGATCGCCGAGCCGTGGGACTGCGGCCCCGGCGGTTATCAGGTCGGCGGCTTCCCGCCCGGCTGGTCGGAGTGGAACGACAAGTTCCGCGACACCACGCGCGACTTCTGGCGAGGACACGCCCCGATCGGCGAGATGGCGCGGCGGCTGCAGGGGTCCGGGGACATCTTCGACCATGAAGGCCGCCGACCTTGGGCCAGCGTCAACTTCGTCACCGCCCACGACGGCATGACGCTCAATGACCTCGTGACCTACAATGACAAGCACAACGAGGCCAATGGCGAGGATAACCGGGACGGCTCCGACCATGACCGATCGTGGAATTGCGGACACGAGGGCCCGACCGACGACCCGGCGATCAACGCCCTGCGCCTGCAACAGATGCGCAACATGCTGGCGTCGCTGCTGCTTGCCCAAGGCGTGCCGATGATCCTGGCCGGCGACGAGTTCGGCCGGACCCAGCAGGGCAACAACAACGCCTATTGCCAGGACAACGAGATCAGCTGGCTGGACTGGGACATCGGCGACCGGGGCGGCGAGATCATGGCGTTCGTTCGCCGACTCACCACCCTGCGGGCCGAACATCCGGCCCTGCGAAGCCGCCATTTCCTCGGCCGCTTCGATCAGCCCGAAGAACAGCGTGACCTGATATGGCTTCGGGCGAGCGGCGATCAGATGACCCAGGCTGAATGGGACGACGACAGCGCCCGCTTCTTCGGCATGCTGATCGACATCCAGGACCGTGACCGGGTTCGCGATACGGTGATGATCGTGCTCAACGGCGACCACCAGCGGACGCCGTTCACCCTGCCGGCGACGCCCGGCGGAGGGAGCTGGACCCGGCTTCTGGACACCAGCGACAACCGGACCGGGGCCACAGACACCTTCGAGAAGGGCGATGTCTATGGCGTGGCCGGGCGGTCGATGGTGTTGTTCAGCTGCGGCGCGCGGCCAACGCAAGACTGACGATGCGTTCGCGGGAGGGGGAGCCCGCCCCGGCGCTCACCAGCGGCGGGGTCGCGGCGCCGCCAGCGCGTGAAGCTCGGCGACGAAGGATCTGTGGTCGCCGATGCGCGGGTCATTGTCGAGGGCGGCCGCCAGCGCCTCGGCCTCGGCGATCAGACCCTCTACCTCTTCGGTGATCCCGCCGCCGAGCGCGACGAGCGCCCTCGCCCGCGCGCGGATCAGCAGCAAGGCGGCCAGGGGGAAGCGACCGGCCAGGCGCGCCGCCCAGAGCGGCATGTCGTCGTGCCCGCCGCGCAGCTCGGGCAGGCGACGCTCGACAAGGTCCGCGGCTTCACGCAGCGCCGGCCAGTCCATGAGGAAGGCGAGAGCCTTCATGGCGTCCGGATGGTCGGCGGCCAGGGCGAAGGCCCGATCCAGCGCGACCACGTCTTCAAAGTCGGCGAGCTTCGCGACCAGTGTCCGCAGCTGATCGGCCGACAGGGTCCGCTCGAACATGCGCCATCGGGCCGCGTCCGCCTCATCGCCCCGGCCCTCCGCTTCCAGCACGACGATCTCGGCGTCCAGCCAGGTCTCTGGCGCCGGCGGCGGCTCCGCCCTGCCGCGCCCCGTCCGGGCAGGTGGATTGGCGGCGCGCGAAACCTCCAGGGCGGCGCGCGCCTCGGTCGGCCGTCCGGCTTCTGCCAGACGGCGGGCAATCTCGGCGCCGATGTCGGGCTTGCGGCCGTCATCTTCCGCGATCGACTGGACCCAGGCATCCAGATCGCCGCTTCGATCGGCCAGCTTGCGCACGACCAGGGCCAATCGACCGGTCGGCTTCGGCCGCCCATGTGTCAGATCGACGAGCAATCGCTGCGCGAGTTCGGGGCTTAGACCTCGTGCGCCGCGCCCCACCCAGGACGCCCACGGGTTCAACCGGGTCGCCAGGGCTTCGCCCAGGACGCGCGCGGCGCTGTCGACGCCGGCCGCCGACGCCACGGCGCCGAGGTCAGAGGTGGCTGCATCGAACAGAAGCGGCAGCTCGCCCTTGGCGTCGCTGACACGGGAGCCGAGAGTCGGGTAAAGATCGAACCAGCCGACCAGTCGGTCTAGCGCCAGCCTTGCGTCCAGCGGGACCAGGCGGTCGACGATGACACGGCGGAGGGACTGGAGCTCGTTGAGCAGCGCCGGGCGCTTGCGCCACGACACCCGGGCCCTGCTCGTCGCCAGGGTGGTCAGGCGTTTGTCGATCTCCAACGCCAGATCGGCCGCGCCGATCTCGGCCGCCAGCTCCATGCGGAGGCGCCGCTTGAGGGCAGGATCAATCGAGGCGGCCTCGAACAGCAGGGCCGACAGGCGATCCGCGCCGAGCGCGAGCAGGTTCGCGGCGTTGACCGTCTTCTTCGGTGTCGCGACTCGCCTGGCCATCGGACCGGTAGACAGCAGCGACCGGTCCGTGCGCAAGCGGAGCGGCCGGATCAGGCGGCGAGCGCCTCCGCCAGGGCTTCCGCGTCGGGCCCGACGATCAGCTGCCAGCTGTCCGGGCCGGTCATGACGGCGCCCCTCGGGGCGGCCCGATCCAGCGCGACCGGATCAACCGCCGCCGCATCGGCGACGCGGACGCAGAGGCGGCCGGCGCGAACCGCCGCCTCGCGGATATTGGCGGCGGAGCCGAGCGCCCGGCGCACGGCGTCGGCGATGGCCTCGGGCGCGGAGGCGGTCCCGTCCCTCAGACAGGCGCGGATCTCGTCGGCGACCGCGTCGGCGATGGGCCCCAGCACCACCTGCAGGTCGGTCGGCGTCGGCGAAATGACGCCGCGGGCGCCAAGCCGTTTGAGAGCCGCCTCGTCGATCGCCTGGCGCGATCCGACGACGAGCCGCAGCCGGGTGGTGCAGGCGCTGACGGCCTTGAGATTGGCCGCGCCGCCGAGGGCGTGGACGAACTGTTCGGCGCGACCGCCACGAGCGGCGACGGGGATTCCGGGCACAGCCTCCCCGTCCTCGCGCCCCGGCGTCTTGAGGTCGAAGCGGGCGATGAAGAACCGGAACAGACCATAGTAGACGACCGCATAGACGAGGCCGACCGGGACCAGCAGCCAGGGGCGGGTGGCCTGACCGTAGTTGATGACATAGTCGAACAGGCCGGCCGAAAAGGTGAAGCCGAGCCGGGCGTCCAGCAAGCTCATCACCACCATGGCCAGACCGGTCAGGAGCGCGTGCAGGGCGTAGAGCACCGGCGCCAGGAACATGAAGGTGAACTCGATCGGCTCGGTCACCCCGGTCAGGAAGGCGGTCAGGGCGAGGGAGGCCAGCATGCCCCCGACGGCCTTGCGCCGGTCGGGCCGGGCGGCGTGGTACATGGCCAGGCAGGCGGCGGGCAGGCCGAACATCATGACCGGGAAGAAGCCGCTCATGAAGGCGCCGGCCGCGGGATCGCCGGCGAAGAAGCGATTCAGATCACCGGTGGCGCCGCCGTAGTCGCCGACGATGAACCAGGCGACGTTGTTGAGGATGTGATGCAGGCCGGTGACGATCATCAGCCGGTTCAACACGCCATAGACGAACAGGCCGGCCTCGCCCGAGCCGACGACGGCGCGGCTGAAGACGTCGATGCCGTGGTTCAGGCCGGTGAAGCTGAGGCCGATGGCCAGGGCCAGACCCAGTCCGGCGAACCCGGCGACGATCGGGACGAAGCGCCGGCCGCTGAAGAAGGCGAGATATTCGGGCAACTCCAGGGTCGAGAAGCGATTGTAGAAGTCGCCGGCTATGAGGCCGGACAGGATGCCGACCGGCACGCCGAGCCGGGCCAGGGCCCCGTCGCGGAAGGCCTTTTCGGCCATGGCGGCGGCCGCCTCGGGCACGCCGGCGAGCACCTCGGGCGGGACGGCGATCAGGGCCTTGGCGCCCTCGGTGGCGATCAGGAAGCAGACCACGCCGGCGAGGCCGGCGGCGCCGTTGTTGTCCTTCGCGAACCCGACCGCGACGCCGATGGCGAACAGCAGACCGAGGTTGGCGAACACCGCCTGCCCGGCCGAGGCGACGAAGGCGATGTCGAGCAGATCCGGCTGGCCGAGACGCAGCAGCAGGCCCGCCACCGGGAGCACGGCGATGGGCAACATCAGGGCCCGGCCGAGCGGCTGCAGGTTGGACAGTCCGATCTTCATGCCCGGGCTCCGACCTTGCGGGATGGGGTTGCGTCGCGGACGGCCTCGCCGGCCAGCGCCCGCACGGCCTCGGGGCTGGCCAGCTCAAGCGCCTCGCGCGCCAGGGCCTGACATTCGGCGAGGGTGAAACGGCGCACCGCGGCCTTGACCTCGGCGATCATGGCCGGGGCGGCCGACAGCTCGGTGACGCCGAGACCGACGAGGATGGGGGCGGCCTCGATCTCGGAGGCCAGACCGCCGCAGACTCCGATCCAGCGCGCGCCGGTCGCCCCGGCCACGGCCTGCTGGATCAGGCGCAGGACGGCCGGGTGCAGGGCGTCCAGCTGCGGCGCCAGATGCGGGTTCTGGCGGTCCATGGCGAGGGCGTACTGGGTCAGGTCGTTGGTGCCGATGGAGATGAAGTCGACGCCCTCAACCAGCCGGGCCGTGGTCATGGCCGCGGCCGGGGTCTCGATCATCACCCCCAGCAGCGGCGCTTCGGCGCCGGTTTCCTGCACGGCGCGGTCCAGCAAGGCCCGGACCTGCCGCACCTCGGCCGCCGAGGCGATCATCGGCAACATGACGGCGACGACGCCGGGCGAGCGAACGCGGCAGATGGCGCGCAGCTGGGTCAGCAGCAGGTCGGGGCGATACAGACCGGAGCGGACGCCGCGCAGACCGAGGGCCGGATTGTCCTCGGCCGGCATCGGCAGATAGGGCAGCGGCTTGTCGCCGCCGGCGTCGAGGGTGCGGATGACGAGCGTGCGGCCGCCGAGGGCGTCGGCGATGGCCTGATATTGCGCCAGTTGCTCGTCTTCGTCGGGCGCGGTCTCGCGCTCGAGAAACAGGAATTCGGTGCGCAGCAGTCCGCAGCCCTCGGCGCCGCCGGCGACGGCGGGCGCGGCCTCGGAGGCCGCTCCGAGATTGGCGAACACCTCGATGCGGACGCCGTCGGCGGTGCGGCAGTCGTCCGATGCGGCGGCGTGGGCCTCGGCGCGGCGACGATGGCGCGCGGCCATGGCGCCCTGGGCCCGGGCCTGGGCAGCGGCCGAGGGCGAGGCGATCAGCCGGCGGCCATCGGCGTCGAGCACCACCAGTGATCCGTCGGCGACGCGGGCCAGGCCGGGCCCCACGGCGACCAGCGCCGGCACGCCCATGGCGGCGGCGAGGATGGCGACATGGGAAGTGGGCCCGCCCCGGCTGGTGCAGATGCCGGCGAGCTGGCCGGCGTCGAGCGCCATCAGCTGAGACGGCAGCAGGTCGTCGGCCAGCACGATCGAACCGGGACCCAGCGCCAGCGGCTGAGGCTCCACGCCAGTCAGTTGCATCAGAACCTGGCGTTCCAGATCGAGCAGGTCGTCGGCCCGTTCCCCCATGCGGGCGTCGCCAATGGAGCGGAGCAGGTCGACGGCGACGCGGGTCGCCTCGCGCCAGCCGTGGCCGGCGCTGCCGCCCGCCGCGATCGACTGCCCGGCGGCGGCGAATAGTTCCGGGTCGTCGAGGAAGGCCAGATGGGCCGCGAGGATGCTCCGGCGCTGGACATCGCCCGAGGCCGCGGCCATCTCGAGACGCCGGCGGACGGCCGCGACCGCCCGCTCGAGCGCGTCGGTCTCGACGGCCTCGCCGCGCCCGGCGGCCGGGACGTCGATCGCCGGGAGGGCGAAACGCACCGCCTGGCCGACGGCCAGTCCCGGCGCCGCGGCCACGCCGACGAGCGTCAGTTCGCCGTCGGGGCCTTCCGCGGGTTCGGGCGACGACGCGAGGACAGGCGGGACTGGCGGCGGGGTCGGGGTCCCCTCTCCCAGCCCCCCGGCGATCAAGTCGGCGAGGGCGTCGACGGCGTCCAGGGCGGCAGGCCCCACGGCAGACAGGGTCAGGCTTTCACCCTCGCGCAGGCCGAGCGCCATCAATTGGACGGCGCTGGCGGCGGAAGCCTGCCGGTCGCGCAGATGGAGCGTGACCCGGGCGTCGAAGGCCTTCGCCCGGGCGGCGATGCGTCCGGCGGGACGGGCGTGGAGGCCATGCGGCAGGGCGGTCAGGACCTCGCGGGTGATCACCTCGAATACGGGCGCGACATCGTCCTCGACGGCGGCGCGCCCGGCAAGGATCGTCATCAAGGGTTCGCCGACCCGGACACGCCTGTCCACGGCCAGTCCGCGCAGGACAGAGCCTTCGCCGGTGACGACGATCGGCGTGATCAGGCTGACGGCGCCGCGAGCGATGCGGTCGAGATCGAGGGTCAGCAGGAGATCGCCCGCGCGAACGCGGTCGCCTTCGGCGACATGGGCGGTGAACCCCTCGCCCTCCAGCTTCACCGTCTCGAGGCCGACATGGATCAGGACCTCGACGCCGCTGTCCGAGCGAATGCTGACGGCGTGGCAGGCCCGGGCCAGGGCGCCGACGACGCCGTCGAACGGGGCGTGGATGGCGGCGCCAAGCGGTTCCACCGCGATCCCGTCGCCAAGCAGCCGGCCGGAGAAGACCTCGTCCGGGACCTCGTCCAGCGAGACCGCCCAGCCGTCGACGGGGGAACGCACCACAAGGTCGGTCACGGGCGGCTCTCCGCCGGGGCCAGCCGGACCCAGTCGAGGCCCCAGATCGGATCGACGCCGGCCTGGGTGAAGGTCATGCAGAGCGTCTGGACGCCGGGCATCGCCGGCAGACGCCCGCGCACCACCGTGACGCCGTCGCGCACGGCTGCTTCGGCCAACGGGATCACAAGGGCGGGCTCGGCCTCGCAGTCGCCGACCCGGACCTCCAGCTCGCCGGCCGGTGTACGCGGCGCGCGCAGGCGGACGTTCTCGATGTCGGCGCCGATCTGGAAGTTGAAGGGGACCTGACCGACGGCCGCCTCGAACGCGAGCTCTTCGCCGAGGTCGGCCGACTGATAGATCCAGCAGGGGTTGAACAGATCGAGCAGGAAGGACGGGCGGTCGCCGTTCAGCGGAGCGTCGTCGATCAGCGACAGGGCGATGGCCTCGCTGCACAGCGTCATTTGGTGATCGTAGCGGCGCTCGCCCTGCGGCGGCAGCGGCGTCGCTTCAGGAGTCAGGGCCAGCTCGGCGTAGTCGATGCCGAGCGAGCGGTAGCGGGCCAGTTGCGGCGTCAGACGACGGGTGAAGTCGTCCCAGTCCATCCGCCCGGGGGCCGACCAGGCCAGTTCGGCCAGCGCCGCCACGCGCGGATAGGCCATGTATTCGACCCGGTCCTCGTCGCGCATGTGTTCGGTCCAGATATTGGCCTGGACGCCGAGCACATGCCGGACCTGGTCCGCCGTCAGGGCCTCAGGCGCGGGATCGAAGCGGTAGATGTCCTCGACCGGGACGACGAAGCCGCGGCCGGGCGAGCCGTCGGCGGCGCTCTGGCGGTTGTCCAGATAGAGGATCGGGGCCGGCGAGAGCACCGTATCGTGGCCCAGGCGGGCCGCCTCGATCGCCCCATCGATCCCCCGCCACGACATGACCGTGGCGTTCGGCGCCAGGCCGCCCTCAAGGATTTCGTCCCAGCCGATCAGGCGACGGCCGCGCCGGTTCAGATATCGCTCCATGCGGCCGATGAACCAGCTCTGCAGTTCCGCCTCGTCGGCGACGCCGAGCTCGCGCATCCGCTCCTGCGTTCGCGGCGAGGCCTTCCACTGGTCCTTGACCGCCTCGTCGCCGCCGAGATGGACATAGGCGCCGGGGAACAGGTCGACGACCTCGGCCAGCACCTGTTCGAAGAAGGCGATGGTGCTTTCCTCGGTGTTGAACAGGGTGTGATAGACGCCCCAGTCGGCCGGGACGGCGGGAACGGCGGCCCCGGGCGCGTCGCTGACGCCAAGCTCCGGATAGGCGGCGATCGCCGCGCTGGCGTGCCCGGGCACGTCGATCTCGGGCACGATGACGATGTTGCGGGCGGCGGCGTATTCGACGATCTCGCGCACCTCGTCCTGGGTGTAGAAGCCCCCATGAAGGCGCGGGCGGCCGGTCGCCGGGTCGATGTCCCGCGCCGCCGCCGCGCCGGCCGGGACCCGATACGCCCCGACCTCGGTCAGGCGCGGGAAGGCCTTGATCTCGAGCCGCCAACCCTGGTCGTCGGTCAGGTGCCAGTGGAAGACGTTCAGCTTGTGCAACGCCATCCAGTCGATGAAGCCCTTGATGAACGCGGGCGACTGGTAATGACGGGCGGAATCCAGCATCAGGCCGCGCCAGCCGAAGCGCGGCGCGTCGACGATGCGCAGGGCCGCAAGGTCCGCCGGCCCCTGCCCTTCCCCGGCCGTGGCCAGCTGCCACAGGGTCACCGCGCCGTAGAGAAAGCCGCCCGCGTCGGCGGCCGTCACCACCACGCCGTCGGGCGCGATCTCGAGCGTGTAGCCGTCCGGCTCCGCCTCCCCGCGCCGGAAGACCACGGCCGGTACGCCGGGGCCGGCCTGTTCCGCCACGCTCAGGGAAAGGCCTCGGGTTCGGCCCAGCAGATCGGCGAGGTAGCTGGCCGCCGCCACGGCCTCCGGGTTTTCCGGCGACGCGACCAGCACGGTGGTCTGTTCCAGCCGGAATGCGCCGCCGCCCGCCGTGGCCGACAAAGGCGCGGGGATCACGGGCGGCGAGATGGAGTCCTGCGCAAGGGCGTTGACCGGCAGGCACAGGATCAGGGCGGCGAACACGGCGGCGGACCGGACAGGCAGACTCATGGCGTGGCTCACGCTGGTGATCTTGCGAACGGAAGGAGGGGCGGGGCGACGTCGCCCCGTCCGAAGTCGTCGCTCAGGGGAACGATGAAGATTTCACGGGCGGACCTGGGCATTCGACATCCTCGGTTCGTCTTCCGCGGGGCGCAATGGCGGGGGGCGCCGCCGCCGCCCCCCCGGGGTCGGTCTAGAAGTCGACGCTGATCGTCGCCATCAGCTTGCGACCCGTCCGGTAAACGCCGCGCGGCAGGGCCACCGTATTGGCGTAGGCGTAGTACTCGCTGTCCAGCAGGTTCTGGCCCGAGACGGTCAGGCTGACCCGGTCGTTGAAGGCGTAACCGGCCGTGGCGTCGATGCCGGTGTAGGCGCGCACGTACATCTGGTCGCCGCGATCGACGCCGGTGAAATATCTCGAACGCCAGTTGTAGGTCACCCGCGCCGAGAATGGCCCGCTCTCGTAGAAGGGGCTGATGTTGACCTGGTGGCGCGAGTTGAACGGCAGGTCGGCGCCGTTGTCCGCGCTGCCATCCACATAGGTGTAGTTGGCCAGCAGGCCGAAGCCGTAGGCGAAGGTCTGCTGATACGCGAAGGACGCGCCCTTCAGCTCGGCCGAGCCCGCATTGGTGGGCCGGCTGATCTGGTAGGTGGTGACGGCGTTCTGGCCCTGGTTGAAATGCTGCTCGGGCGCCGTGGCCTGCAGGATGTAGTTGCTTATGTCCTTGTAGAAGACCTCGCCCGACAGGATCGCGTCCGGCGAGAAATACCACTCGACCGCGGCGTTGAGATTGGTCGACTCATAGGGGTCGAGGTCGGGATTGCCGCCGCCGCCGGTCAGGATCTGGTCGGAGAGCCAGAAATAGTTCGACATGTCGGCGTAGTTCGGCCGCGCGATCACCTTGGCGGCCGCCAGGCGGACAATCACATCCTCCGCGACGTCGATGGCCACGTTCAGGCTGGGCAGGAAATCGTCATACTCCTTGGACCGCACCTCCCAGGCCCAGTCGGCCTCGGTGACGCCGCAACCGGTCGCGGTCTGGTTGACGCAGACGAAGCCGCCGCTGTCGGATTCGGTCCGGACGTAGCGCAGACCGACGTTGCCGCGCACCACGCCGTTGTCGAAATTGGCCTGGCCGTAGAGGGCGTGGATGGTCTCCTGCACGTTCCAGTTCTGGGCCGTGAATTCGGCGTTGCCGAAGACCGTCGGCACCGGGGCCGGCTGCCACGGACGCAGGTATTCGCCGCTCTCGATATAGTTCGCCAGCGCCTCGCCATCGATGCGGAAGCGATTGCTCATCTGGTCGTTCACGCCGTCGAAGCCGTCCAGGTAGTTGTCCGGCACCTGGCCCGGATTGAACATGCCGGCGTTGTCGGGCGCGCCGTAGATC
Source organism: Pseudomonadota bacterium (assembly GCA_034189955.1). Taxonomy (GTDB): domain Bacteria; phylum Pseudomonadota; class Alphaproteobacteria; order Caulobacterales; family Caulobacteraceae; genus Brevundimonas. Next base: position 37,738 of record JAXHTU010000003.1, read on the forward strand.
TGGACCGTGACGCCCGACATCCGCTGGTCGGTCTCATGCTGGCGGTATTTGTAGCCGAACTGGAGCCGTTCGAAGAAGCCATCGCGATCGATTCCGAGATCAAGCTGGGCGTAGGTCTCCTCGTCGGTGGTCGGCTTGCTGACGATATTGCCGCCCCAGCCGGCGTTGTAGCCGGCCGGACCGACCGACGGATCGCCGGCGCCCCAGCCGCCGTCGAACGAGAACAGCGAGGCGTCGCCGAGCACGTTTCCATCGGCCGGATCGGTATAGGTCAGGGTTCCCGGCGACCCCGGCGCGCCGGTGAAATCGACGGTGTAGTCGGCCCAGTTGAGGAATTCGCCGAACAGCTGGCGCTGGGTGCCGCCTTCGGCCTTGGTGAAGCCGATGTCCCCGGCGAGATCCCAGCCGTCGCCGAGGTATTTGCCGTCCAGATGGTAGCTGTCGGAGGTCATGGCCGCTTCGCGGTACTGAACATCCAGCACGCTCAGGGCGTTGGCGAACGAGGCCCTGGTGATCACCCCGTCGTCGATCTGGATGTCGGTCAAGGCGCCGAGGCTGTTCCAGGTGTTGCCCTGGAAGGCGAACAGCGACTGGTTGGTGTTGTCATAGCTGGCGTCGATGCGCAGCCAGTCGAAATTGATGTCCAGCGCCGCGGTGGGGCGGAACTGCACGGCGACGGTGAGGCTGTCGCGCTCGCGCTGTTGTTCGAAGAAATGGGTGCCGAAGGCGTTCATGCCCCGGGCGTCGGGATTGGCCGCCAGGGTGGTGGCGCAGGTCCCCGCACAGTTGCCGTTGGCGATCGAATTGGCCCCCGGATTTTCGGGGCTTCCGCCCATATAGTAGCTGGCCGGAATGGTGCCGTAGGACTCGAGGCCGTCGCGACGCAGGGCGTCGCTGGCCCGCTGGGCCGAGATCAGCACGCCGAGGGTGCGGGCGTCGTTGCGCCAGCTGCCGAGCACGGACAGCTGCAGGTCGCCCTCTTCCGAACGGTCATTATACAGATAGGTGGCCGCCCCCGAGAGGGTGCGGGAGTCGAGGTCGAGCGGGCGGCGGGTGATGACGTCGACCGTGCCGCCGATGCTGCCCTCGTCGATGCGGGCCTCGGGCGATTTATAGACCTCGACGCGGCCGACGATCTGCGGCGCCAGCAGGGCGTAGTTGAAGGTCCGGCCCGGCTGATCGAGGATGAACCAGTCGGCCGAGGCCACGGTCTGCCCGTTCAGCAGGGTGCGGTTCAGGGCCGGATCGGTGCCGAGGATGCTGACCTTCTCACCCTGGCCAAACTGCCGGTCGACGGTCACGCCGGGAATGATGGTGATGGCCTCGGCGACGTTCGAACTCGGAAATTTGCCCACGTCCTCGGCGGTGACGACATCGATGATCGCGTTGGCCTCGCGCTTGGTCTCGAGGGACTGCTGCAGCGAGGCGCGGATTCCGGTGACGATGACCTCGTCGACCGTCGTCGGCTCCGCCTGACCGTCCTGGGCCGCGGCTGCGCTGGCGCCGAGCAGCGCCAGCGCACTGACCGAACCGATCATGATCGCCCGTTGAATACCCATGACGCCTGTCCCTCCAGAGATCGACCCGCTCCCCCGCGGGTATCGACCAGTCCATTAGAAGACCAATAAAGGCCCTCCCCCACACGCTTCGATCCCTATTGGGTGAGCGCAGACGGGAAGGTGTCACCAAACGTTTACGACAAGCAAGCCCAAATCGACACATTGGACCTGTCTTTTTTGCAGATTGGTTCTTGATTGGTTTGGTCAGATGAGTTGTGATGCGGTCAACGATGGGCGAAAGCAGCCACCATCGACCGGGGTTGGAATGTCATTCGCTGAAGTCATCGGAAAGCTGGATGCGGGGCGGCCCACGCCGCTGTACCAACAGCTGCAACAGGCGGTCCGCGAGGCTATCCAGAGCCGTGTGCTCAAGGCTGACGAAGCCCTGCCCGCGGAACGCGAGCTGGCCGAGTCGTTGTCGGTATCCCGCATCACCGTGCGCAAGGCGTTCGATAGCCTGGTCGCCGAGGGACTGCTGTCACGCCGCCAGGGCGCCGGCACCTTCGTCGCCGCCCGGGTGGAGAAGAGCTTCTCGAAGCTTACCTCCTTCTCGGAGGATATGGCGGCGCGCGGGCGCAAGGCGACCAGCTCCTGGATCAGTCGTAGCGAGGGGGCGGTGACGCCCGAGGAATCCCTGACTCTGGGGCTGAGCCCCGGCACGCCGGTCTATCGCTACCACCGCATCCGCTATGCCGACGGCGCGCCGATGGCTCTGGAGTACTCCACGGTCCCGGCTTCCAGTCTGCCGTCGCTCGAAACCGTCGACGTCTCCCTGTATCGCGCCCTCGACGCCCACGGGCAGCGCCCCGTCCGGGCGCTGCAGCGGCTGAGGGCGGTGCTGTTCACCGCCGAACAGGCGGAACTTCTGGGCGTCGCCCCGGGAGCGGCGGGTCTGCTGATCGAGCGGCGCGCCTTCGCGCGCAACGGGCAGGCGGTCGAAGTGACCCAGTCTTTCTATCGCGGGGACGCCTACGACTTCGTCGCCGAACTGAACGACGGCCCGACCTGATGCGCGTCGAGGACACACGGATGTTCCAGGAGGCCGCCGGCGCCGGGGCGGTGGTCTCGGCCCAGCTGGAGCGCAACGCTTCGGTGATGGCGGGACTGGGCGACCGCCTGCGCCGTCTGGCGCCGACCATCGCCCTTATCAGCGGCCGGGGCAGTTCGGACAACGCCGGGGTCTACGCCCGCTATCTGATCGAGACCGGCACCGGCGTCCCGACCAGCCCGGCCGCGCTGTCGGCCAGCGCCGTCTACGACGTCGAGCCGCGGCTGAAGGGCGCCGTCTGCATCGCCATTTCCCAGTCGGGCCAGAGCCCGGACCTCGTCGCCTCCGTGGCCGCCGCCCGGGCGGGCGGCGCCTTCGTCATCGCCCTGGTCAATGCCGAAGGCTCGCGGCTGGCCGCCGTCGCCGATGTGACCGTGCCCCTGCACGCCGGGACCGAGACCTCGGTCGCGGCGACCAAATCCTTCATCGCCAGCCTGTCGGCGCTGGCCCAGCTGATCGGATGCTGGAGCGGCGACGACACGCTGTTGAAGGCGCTGGACGCCCTCCCCGCCCAGTTGGACGCGGCCTTCCTTCAGGAGTGGAGTCCGGCGCTGGAGACCCTGGTCGAGGCGCAGAGCCTGTATGTCGTCGGGCGGGGACCTGGCTACGCCGTCGCCCGCGAGGCGGCGCTGAAACTCAAAGAGACCTGCGGCCTGCACGCGGAAGCGTTCAGCGCGGCGGAGATCCGGCACGGACCGATGGCGCTGGTGAAGACCGGCTTCCCGGTGCTGATGCTGGCCCAGGACGACGAAACGCGGGCCGACATGGCGACGCTTGCGGCGGAATTCGCGAAGCGTGGCGCCAAGGTGATGCTGGCCGGCGCCCGCGGCGGGGCCCAGGCCATGTCCCTGCCCGCCGCCGACGCCCATCCCGCCATCCAGCCGATCCTGTTGATCCAGTCCTTCTATCGCCTCGCGGCCATGGCCTCGGTCGCACGAGGCTATGACCCCGACCGTCCGCCCTTCCTGAACAAGGTCACCGAGACCCTCTGATGACGATCAGCTTCACCAATGGACGGATCCTGACCGGAGAGACGTTCCGGACCGATGTGTCCGTGACCATCGAAGGGGACCGGATCGTCCGCGTCGGGCCGGGCCCTGTCCCGGAGGGTCAGGTCCATGACCTGCGGGGCGCCCGGCTGGTCGCCGGTTTCATCGACACCCAGGTGAATGGCGGCGGCGGCATCCTGTTCAACGACTGCCCGACGGCGGACTGCATCGACGCCATCGGCCAGGCCCATCGCCGGTTCGGCACGACCGGCTTCCTGCCGACCCTCATCAGCGACGACCTGTCGGTGATCGACACCGCCATCACCGCGGTCGAGACGGCCATGGCGCGGGGCGTGCCGGGCGTGCTCGGCATCCACATCGAGGGGCCCTTCCTCAACGCCTCTCGCAAAGGCGTCCACGACGCGTCCAAATTCCGCACACTCGACGACGACGCCCTGTCCTTGCTGACGCGGCTGAAGCGGGGCCGGACCCTCGTCACCCTCGCGCCGGAGACGACGACGCCGGCCATGATCACGCGTCTGGTCGAGGCGGGCGCCGTCGTCGCCGCCGGCCATACCGATGCCGACTACCCGACCACCCGGGCCGCGCTCGAAGCGGGCATGACCGGCTTCACCCATCTGTTCAACGCCATGTCGCCGCTCACCAGCCGCGCGCCCGGAGCCGTCGGCGCGGCGCTGGAAGATATCAATAGCTGGTGCGGCCTTATCGTTGACGGGCATCACGTCGATCCCGTGGTGCTGAAGCTGGCGTTGCGCTGCCGGCCGCGCAACCGCTTCATGCTGGTCACCGACGCCATGCCCAGCGTCGGAGCGACCGAGGACCATTTCATGCTGCAAGGCCGCCGGATCACGGTCCGGGATGGCCTGTGCCTCGACCCGGATGGCGTGCTGGCGGGCTCTGATCTCAACATGGCCGCAGCGGTCCGCAACGCTCACGCCCTGATGGACCTCGATCTGGCCGAGGCCATCGCCCTCGCCACCGTCAATCCGGCCGAATTCCTCGGCCTCGGCGGCGTCCGCGGTCGAATCGCGCCGGGACTGGCCGCCGACCTCGTGATTCTGGACGAGGCCCTGACGGTGACCGAGACCTGGATCGGCGGTCAACGGCTGGTGAACGACCCGGTCTGAGTGCAGTATTTCCCGGGGCCCGGACGACCGGCCGACACTCGAGGGGATTCGATGACCACGTCATTCAGCCGCCGCACGGCACTGTCGCTGATGGCCGCAGGCGCCACCACCGGGTTCGCCCGGCCCGCCGCCGCCCGATCGGAAGACTGGGCCGCCTTGGGGCAGGACGTGAAGTCCGAGTTCCAGTGGGCCTGGCGTCACTATGTCGAGCGGGCCTGGGGCAAGGACGAGATCAATCCGGTCAGCGGAACCTCGCAGTCCTTCTTCATCGAGGGCCGGGACCTGGGCCTGTCGCTGGTGGAGGCGCTGGACACCCTGTGGATTATGGAGCTGGACGAGGAGTTCGAGGCCGGGGTCGACTGGGTCAGGACTAACCTGGACTTCGACGTCGATGGCGAGGCCCAGACTTTCGAGACCAATATCCGGCTGGTCGGCGGCCTGCTGTCGGCCCACCTCGCCTGCGGCGATCCGATGCTGCTGGCGAAGGCGAAGGGTCTGGCCGACCGGCTGATGAAGGCGTTCGACGCCTCGCCGCACGGCCTGCCGTATCGCTATGTCAACCTGCGGACCGGGGCGGTGCGCGACCCCGAGACCAACCTCGCCGAGATCGGCACCTATGCGACCGAGTTCGGGGTGCTGGGCCAGCTGACCGGCGACCCGCGCTACTATGCGGCCGCGAAGCGGGCGATGAAGCACGCCCTGGATATGCGCTCCGACAAGGGGCTGATGGCGGCCAATATCCACGCGGAGACGGGGCGGTTCATCAGCCGGAACGCCTCGATCGACGTCTATGCCGACAGCTTCTACGAATACCTCTGGGACAGCTGGGAGCTGTTCGGCGACGCCGAGATGAAGGTCTGGGCCGAGGAATGCCTCGGGGCGATGGTCGCGCATCAGGGGCGCCGCTACGAGGGCCGGCTGTGGTTCCCGATGGTCGACTATGAGACCGCCGAGGTGACGGGGACGTCGCAGACGGTGCTGGGCGGCTATCTGGCCGGTCTGCTGGGGCAGGCGGGGTTCAAGGCCGAGGGCGACGACTTCCTGCGCAGCTACGAGGCCATGCAGGCGCGCTACACGATCATCCCGGAGTCGATCGACGTGCGGACGGGGACGGCGCGCGGGGTGCGCACGGGCTTGCGCCCCGAATTCGCCGACGCCTGTCTGAACCTGTGGCAGGGAGATCGGGACGAGCGCTACCGGGCGCTGACGGCGGTCCACTACCGCAACATGAAGGCCACCTCGAAGGCGGCATACGGCTACACCTCGCTGGCCGACATCACCACGCGACCGATGGCCCAGGGCGACAACTGCCCCGGCTACTGGTGGTCCGAGCAGATGAAATACTATTTCCTGATGTTCGCCGAGCCGAAACGGATCGACCTGAACCGGATGGTGCTGAGCACGGAGGCGAATGTGCTGAGGGGATTCGTGCGGCCGTAGCGGCCGGGCCCCGTTCACTTTCGCGAACGGGGCCCTGGACTCAATCCGCCGTGCTCAGCGAATACGGCCGCGACTCCGGCTCCACGCCCCACGTCCTGTTCGGCTCCGCTCCCATGACGAACCGCAACTCGCCGCCGGCGACGATCTCGTCATGGCCGATCCAGGTGCGGGTCAGGGGCCGGCCGTTCAGGGTCACGGACTGGATATAGAGGTTCTCGTCCGCCAACTCCTCGGTCGAGATCACGAAACGCTTGCCGTCGGGCAGGTTCAGCACCGTGCGGTCGGTGAAGGGGCGGCCGATGACGTACTGGCCCGAGCCCGGCGCCACCGGATAGAAGCCCATGGCGGTGAACATCAGCCAGGCCGACATCTGGCCGACGTCGTCATTGCCGCTGAGGCCGTCGCGCGCAGCGCGGTACTGGCTCTCGACGATCTGCTTCAGCCGCGCCTGGGTGCGCCACGGCGCGCCGGCCCAGGCGTACATATAGGCGGCGTGGTGGCTGGGCTCGTTGCCGTGGATGTACTGACCGATCAGGCCGGCGATGTCCTCGGCGTGGGAATAGTCGAGGCCGGTGTTGTCGTATTCGAACATGGCGTCCAGCTTCTGGACGGTGGCCGCATCGCCGCCCATGGCCGTGATCAGGCCGGCCGGATCGTGCGGCACGAACCACGAATACTGCCAGGCGTTGCCCTCGGTGTAGTCGGATCCGTAGTTGATGGCGGTGGCGTCGAACGGTTCGCGGAACGAACCGTCGGCGAGGCGAGCGCGGACGAAACGGGTCTCGCTGTCGAAGGTGTTCTTCCAGAAGCCGGCGCGGCGGTCGAACTCGGCGACGACATCGGCGCGACCAAGGCGCTCGGCCAAGCGGGCGATGGTCCAGTCGTCATAGGCGTATTCGACCGTCTTGGACGCCGCCTCGGGCTCGCGATCGATGGGGACGTAGCCGAGGTCCATATAGTCGCCGAGCCCGCCGTAGGGCCGGTAGGTGGCGCTGGCGATCATGGCGTCCAGCGCGGCCTCGCCGTCGATGCCGGGAACGCCCTTCAGATACGCATCGGCGATGACGGGGACCGCGTGATAGCCGATCATCGTCCACGTCTCCTGACCATGGAAGGCCCAGACCGGGAGGATGCCGTAGGGACTGACCCGCTGGGCGGCGATCAGGGAGTTGACCATGTCGGCGTTGCGCGACGGCGGGGCGACCAGCGTCAGCAGCGGATGCTCGGCGCGGAAGGTGTCCCACAGGCTGAAGGTCGAATGGACGGTGAAGTCGGCGTCGTGGACCTGTTGGTCCGGCCCGCGCCAGCGGCCGTCGGCGTCGCCGTGCACGGCCGGGGCGATCAGGGCGTGGTAGAGGGCGGTGTAGAGGCTGGTTCGCATCTCCGGCTCCGCGTCGATCTCGACGACGCCGAGAGCTTCTTCCCACAGGCCGCGGGTGGCGGCGCGGCGGGCGTCGAAATCGAACCCCTGCCCTTCCGAGTCGAGGTTGCCGATGGCCCCGGCCTCGTCGACCGAGGAGATGGCCACCTTGACCAGCAGCGGTCCGGACAGCGCGCCAAAGTCGAACGCGGCCTGCAGCGCCCGGCCCTCGATCCGGGCGCGGTCGTCCATGGCCCGGCCTGGCTGCCGGAAGCCATTGTAGGGGATGTTTTCCTCGCGATTGCGGACCTCATAGCCGACGACGGGCTGCGAGAAGCGCATGGCGAAATAGAGCTGGCGGCCCGGGGCCCAGCCGCGGGTCTCGCGGAAGCCGGTGACCGTGCCGTCCGGATGCACCCGGATGCGCGACCACAGCACCTTGCCCGGGTAGTCGTAGATGGAGTGGCGCAGGTCCAGCAGGATGCGGGCCGGCTGCCCCGCCGCGAAGCTGTAGCGGTGCAGGCCGGTTCGCACCCCGGCGGTCAGTTCGGCGCGGACGCCGCTGTCGGTCAGGTCGACGGTGTAATAGCCCGGCTCGGCCTGTTCGGAGGCCTTGTCATAGCGCGAGCGGTAGCCGGAGCCGGGCTGGGCCGGATCGCCGACATCCCATTTCAGCTCGCCCGACAGGGGCGTGACCAGAACGTCGCCGAGATCGGAATGGCCGGTGCCCGAGAAATGGGTGTGCGAGAAGCCCATGATGGTCGGGTCGTCCGAGCGATAGCCCGAGGCCCAGTCATAGGACTGGCGGAAGGGCCGGTAATCGGTATCGGGGCTGAGCTGGACCATGCCGAAGGGCGCGACGGCGCCCGGGAAGGTGTGTCCCTTGCCGAGGGTGCCGATGAAGGGATCGACCGCATCGACGGCGGACGGCGCCGTCTGCGCCTGGGCCGCTCCCGCTACACAGGCCGCCATCACCGTCGCCAGAGCGAAACGCCGCATCGCCATTCCCCGTCGAAAATCTTGCCGCCGGCTCGAATCCACGCGGCCGGAATCGGCGCAGGATGGTCCGGTCCCGCCGCGCCGTCACCCTCTTCTTCGGTTGGTGGTCGCCGGACCGAGCCGGACACAGGGGAAGCCGATGTCGAATTCAGGGTCGCCATTGATCGCCGGGGTCGAGCTGGGCGGGACCAAATGCGTCTGTCTGCTGGCGTCGGGCCCTGACGACGTCCGCGATGAAGTGCGCATCGCCACCACCACGCCGGATCAGACGCTGGGCGAGATCCGGCGTGTGCTCGCCGGCTGGCGCTCAGGCCCCGGCTTTTCAGCTCTCGGCATCGCCAGCTTCGGGCCGCTGGAGCTGGACCGGCGACGGCCGGCCTTCGGCTCTATCGTCACGACGCCAAAGCCGGGCTGGAATAACACCGACCTGACGGGCCTCGCCGAAGGGTTCGACGGCCCGGTCGGGATCGACACCGACGTCGACGGCGCGGCCCTCGCCGAGGGTCGCTGGGGCGCGGCGCAAGACCTTGGATCGTTCGCCTATGTCACCGTCGGCACCGGCATCGGCGTCGGCTCGATCGTCAGGGGACAGTCTGTGCGGGGCCTCGGGCATGGCGAGGCCGGTCACGTCCGCGTCGGCCGCATCCCGGGCGACACCTGGCCGGGGACTTGCCCGTATCACGGCGACTGCGTCGAGGGCCTGGCGGCCGGTCCCGCGGTGGAGGCGCGCGCGGGCCGGCGCGGTGAGGCTTTGGCCGCCGACGATCCGGCCTGGGAAATGGTGGTGCAGGCCCTCGCAGGCTTGCTGCACACCCTGGTGCTGACGACCGCGCCGGAACGCATCATGATCGGCGGGGGGATATTCACGGGACAGGCGCAACTGTTTCCGCGTCTGCGCGAAGCCCTGATGCGCAGCCTGGCCGGCTACGCCACGGCGGACCGGATCGCCGGGAGCATCGACGACTTCGTCACGTCGCCCGGCCTCGGCGCCATGGCGGGTCCGCTGGGGGCGATCGCCGTCGGGGCGGCGACCCTGTCATCCAGTCAGCAGACGGATGAACCACCGCTATTGTGACGCCCCCGTGCGCGGCATACGGTGACTCCCCCTTGGGACGACACCGATGTTCGAGGCTCTGCGCTGCGCCTGGAAAGGCCATATGTTCGTCGACAGCCGAAGCCAGCCAGGCACGCGGGTGTGTGTCCGTTGTCGCCGGCGACGCCAGTTTGAAAGTCTTGCCGAAGACCAGAGAGACCGCGCCGACGATACGCGGTCATGATCGGGCCCGCGCAAGCCGCAGCTAGACCAGCCGGCTCTGCACCACGGCCGCCTCTATGAAGCCGGCGAACAGCGGATGCGGGGCGAACGGACGGCTCTTCAGTTCCGGGTGATACTGCACGCCGATGAACCACGGATGGTCCTCGCGCTCGACCGTCTCGGGCAGGACGCCGTCGGGCGAAAGGCCGGCGAAGATCAGGCCGGCCTTCTGCTCCACCGCCTCGCGGTAGTTGATGTTGACCTCGTACCGGTGGCGGTGCCGTTCGCTGATGGTCGTCGAGCCGTACATGGCCGCGATCTTCGATCCGGCCCTCAGCGTCGAATCATAGGCGCCGAGCCGCATGGTGCCGCCCAGGTCGCCGCCCGACTGGCGCTTCACCCGCTCATTGCCCTGGGTCCATTCCGTCATCAGGCCGACGACCGGCTCCGACGTCGGGCCAAATTCTGTGGAAGACGCTTCGGGGAAGCCGCCGAGGTTTCGGGCCGCCTCGATGACCGCCATCTGCATGCCGAAGCAGATGCCGAAATAGGGGATGTTGCGCTCACGGGCGAACCGCGCCGCCTGGATCTTGCCCTCGGCGCCGCGCGAGCCGAAACCGCCGGGGACGAGGATGGCGTGGGCGCCCTGCAGGCGGGCGTCGCAGGCCTCGCGGTCGCCCTCGAAGGTGCCGGCTTCGACCCAGTCGATGTTGACCTTGACGTTGTTGGCCACGCCGCCGTGGTGCAGCGCCTCTATCAGGGATTTGTAGGCGTCCTTCAGGACCGTGTATTTGCCGACCACGGCCACGGTGACCTCGCCGTCCGGGTGCAGCCGTCGACGCGCGATCTCCTGCCAGCGCGACAGATCCGGCGCGGGGGCGTCGACGATGCCGAAATGGGCCAGCACCTCGGCGTCGAGGCCTTCCTGGTGATAGTCCAGCGGCACGGCGTAGATGTCGGCCGAGTCCATGGCCTGGATCACGCCGCTTTCGCGCACGTTGCAGAAGAGACCGATCTTGCGCTTTTCCTCGGCCGGAATCGGATACTCGCAGCGGCACAGCAGGATGTCGGGCTGGATGCCGATCGAGCGAAGCTCCTTGACCGAGTGCTGCGTCGGCTTGGTCTTCATCTCGCCGGCGGTCTTGATGAAGGGCAGCAGGGTCAGGTGGACGAAGCAGCTCTGGCCGCGCGGCAGGTCCTGGCCCAGTTGGCGGATGGCCTCGAAGAACGGAAGGCCTTCGATATCGCCGACCGTGCCGCCGATCTCGACCAGCACGAAGTCGACGTCGTCGCCATCGTCGGTCAGGGCGGGCGTCAGGCAGAACTGCTTGATCTGGTCGGTGACGTGCGGAATGACCTGCACCGTCGCGCCCAGATAGTCGCCGCGCCGCTCCTTCTCGAGGATGGTCGAATAGATTCGGCCGGTGGTGATGTTGTCGGACTTCGCCGCCGACACGCCGGTGAAGCGCTCGTAATGGCCGAGGTCGAGGTCGGTCTCGGCCCCGTCGTCGGTGACGAACACCTCGCCATGCTGATACGGGCTCATCGTGCCCGGGTCGACGTTCAGATAGGGGTCAAGCTTGCGCAGACGCACCTTGTAGCCGCGCGCCTGCAGGAGCGCGCCGAGAGCGGCGGAAGCGAGGCCTTTTCCCAAGGAGGAAACCACGCCGCCGGTGATGAACACGTAACGGGCCATGGGAGATCACTCTACCGCTGATTCGAGCGGCGTAATGCGAAGACTATGAGGGCGGGAGCGGAAGGCGGGGATAAGGTCCCCGCTCATCCCTACTGCGCCGGTGCGGGTTGGGCGGGCGCCGGCTCGGCCGCGGGGGCCGAACTCAGGAAGTCGTCCAGCGACGGGCCGGCCGGCTGGGTCGGAGCCGCGGCGGGATCGGCCGGGGCCGTCGCGGCGCCGGCGGGCGGCGTGGCGAGGGCGCCGACGGCGTCCGGATCGACGATCGACTGATTGGCGCGGCTGATGTTGCCGACGATGGTCAGGCCGATGGCGCAGGCGAAGAAGGCGCCGGCCAGCCACCAGGTGGTCACCGTCAGCAGATTGCCGGCGCCGCGGGCCGTCATGAAGCCCGACGGGCCGCCGCCCATGCCCAGGGCGCCGCCTTCGGAGCGCTGAAGCAGGATCACGCCGGCGAGCGCGACCGAGATGAGGATCATGGCGACGAGGAGAATGGTCTGGAGCATGGCGGCCGATATGTGTGGCGCGAAGCGGCGCCGATCAAGCGGCGGCGTCTAACATCAGGGGAGGGATTAGGGAATAGGTATGAGGGATTAGGGCCGGCGCGGCCTTTGCAGCCGGCGGGCGACGCTCCCGAGCGTCCTCCCTAATCCCTAATCCCTAATCCCTAATCCGTCATCCCTAATCCCGCATCCCTCAGGCAGCGCGGATGATCCCGAGAAAATCGGCCGCCTTGAGCGAGGCGCCGCCGACCAGGGCGCCGCCGACCTCGGGCACGGCGAGGATGTCGCGGGCGTTGTCCGGCTTGACCGAGCCGCCGTACAGGATCGGCGCGGGCGCGCTGGCGAGGCCCAGCCGTTCGATCATGGCCGCCCGGACCGCCCGGTGGACCTCCTCGATCTGCTCCAGCGTCGGGGTCAGGCCGGTGCCGATGGCCCAGACCGGCTCGTAGGCGACGGCGAAATCCCGCCCGACCACGGCCTTGGGCAGGGAGTTCATCACCTGGTCACGCACCACCTCCACCGCCCTGCCCGCCTCGCGCTGTTCAAGCGTCTCGCCGACGCAGACGATCGGGGCCAGTCCGGCGCGGATCGCGGCCCCGGCCTTGGCGGAAACCAGCAGATCGCTCTCGCCGAACTCCTGACGGCGTTCGGAATGGCCGACAATGACGAGACCGGCCCCGGCGTCTTTCAGCATCTCGGCCGATACGCCGCCGGTATAGGCCCCGTGGGTCTCGGCCCGGCAGTCCTGACCGCCCACTTCGATCGGACCGTGCCGGACCGCGTCGGCGAGTCGGCTGATCAGGGTCGAGGGCGGGCAGACCGCCACCCGGCAGGACGCCGGTTCGGCCTGAAGGGCGAGCGCCAGCTCACCGATGACGGCGTCGAGGTCGGCGGCGAGACCGTTCATTTTCCAGTTGCCGGCGATCAACTTCACGGATTGTTTCATCCAGCCTGTCTAGGCGGAGGTTTTCGCGAAGCCAAGTCGTGGGCCGGGCCGAGTCCGTCGCCATTGTCTTGCCGTGCGGGGCCGTCACCCCCTATAGGCCGGAGCGACGACCGTCGCCGCCATCCGCCAGGACCGCTTCCATGATCTCCATGTTCCGCAATTTCGCGAAGTCGAAGTGGGCGATCGGCCTGCTGGTGCTCACCGCCCTGGGCCTGTTGATCACCGGCGGCTCCCAGACCGACCTGCTGGGCAGCTTGCAGGCGCCGAAGGTCATCTCGGCCGGCGACCGCAGCGTCAGCCCGACCGAGTTCCGGGCGCAGATGGATCGCCAGCTTGAGCAGATTCAGCAGCAGCAGGGTCGCGCCGTCACCTACGAAGAACTGCTCGCCCAGGCCGATCTGACGGCCCTGTTGAAGAACCAGGCGGACGAGCTGGGCTTCTACGCCTGGGCCTGGAAGGCCGGCATTCGCCCGGGGGCCGAACTGATCCTGCGTCAGATCCGGGCGATCCCGGCCTTTTTTGACCCCGTGACGAACCAATTTGACGCCGACCTCTACAAATCGCGCCTCGCCGAGGCCAATATGACGCCGGAGCTCCTGGAGCGCGAAGCCCGCGACCAGTACAGCCGGGCTCACTACGGCTCGGCCCTGGTCACCGGCCTGCGCATGCCGCGCGTCTATGGCGCCATGTACGCCAACCTGAACCAGCAAACCCGCGACGGGAGCTGGTTCATCCTGACCCAGGAGATGGCCGGAACCGCGCCGAGTCCGACCGACGCCCAGCTGAATTCCTTCATCAGCCAGAACGCCGCCAGCCTGCGCACGCCGGAACTGCGTTCCGGCTCGCTGGTCATCTTCAGCAGCCCGGCCGACCAGACCATCGCCATCGACGACGAGGCGATCCAGCGCCGGTTCGAGTTCCGCAAGGACGCCCTGTCCCTGCCGGAGCGTCGCACCTTCGCCACCCTGACGGCGCCGACCCAGGCCGCCGCCGAACGGATCGCCGCCGCCCTGCGCGCGGGCCAGTCCCCCGCCGCCGTCGGCGAGGCGAATGACCTGCAGCCGGCCGAATACGCCGACACCCCGCGCAGCGCGATTGGCGATCCGGCCGTGGCCGCCGCCGTGTTCGGCCTCGGCGTCGATCAGGTCTCCGCTCCGGTGCAGGCCCGGGTCGGTTTCGTCGTCGCCAAGGTGACCGCCGTCACCCCCGGACGTGAAGTCACCCTGGCCGACGTCCGCGACCAGATCGTCGAGGAGCTGCGTGGCCAGGAAGCCCGGGGCGCCATCGCCCGCCGGGTCGAGGCCTTCGAAGCGGCCCGCCGCGAGGGCAAGAGCGTCGACGACGCCGTCCGCGAGGTCGGCGCCCGGATCGTCCAGATCCCCGCCGTCACCAGAGAGGGCCGGAATCGCGAGGGCCAGCAGCTCAATGTTCCCGCCCCGGTGCTGGAAGGCCTGTGGAAGCTGACCGAGGGCCGCGCCAGCGAGCCGACCGGCCTCGGCGAAGGCCAGTATTTTGTGGTCCGCGTCGATGACATCATGCCCGCCGCCATGCCGTCTCTCGAGTCGGTGCGAGACACGGTGACCCGGGCCTGGACCGCGCGCGAGAACGTCAGGCTGCTGTCGGCGCGCTCGGACGCGCTGATGGCCCGCCTGCGGGCCGGCGAGGACCTCGCCGCCGTCGCGGCGTCGACCGGCGCGACGGTGACCAGGCGGACGGGCGTCCGCCAGGACGAGGACTCGGCCACCCAGCTCGGCCAGGGCGTGATGACCGGACTGTTCAACAGCGAGCGCGGCAAGCCGTTCTCGCAGCCCCAGTCCGAGAACAGCATCGCCATCGGTCGTGTCGACCGGATCACGCCGCCCACGCCGGCCCTGGCGGCCGAAGAGGCGCAGGAGTGGCGCGGCCGTCTCGGCGGAGCCACGGGCGATCCCCTGTTCAGCGCGGCCGTGACCGCCGCCGCCGAGCGTATGAAGGCGAGCTACAACGAGGAGACGGCCCGGCTGGCCCTCGGCCTTCCGGCGACCGCCGCGCCGGCGACCCCGGCCGGGCGATGAGCGCAACGGACGGCGCGCCCTCCCGCGCCGCCTTCGGGCGCGGCTGGGCGGAGCGCCGTCCGCAGGTCGTGGTCCGTCGCCTCGTCGACGACCTCGAGACTCCGGTCTCGGCCTTTCTGAAGGTCGGGCACGGCCGCAGCCATGCCTTCCTGCTGGAATCCGTCGAGGGCGGCGCCGTCAACGGCCGCTATTCGATCATCACCCGGGAGCCCGACGTCGTCTGGCGCTGTCGCGATGGCCGGGCGCAGTTGGCCCGCGGCGGGGCGCCGGGCTCAGACACGTGGGACGATGAACCGGGCGACCCGCTGGCGTCGCTGCGCCGGCTGATCGCCGCGTCCCGCTTCGACCTTCCGGCCGACCTGCCGCCCATGGCCGCCGGTCTGTTCGGGGTGTTCGGCTATGACATGGTGCGGCTGCTGGAGCCGCTGGGCGCCGCCAATCCCGATCCGCTGGACTTGCCTGACGCGGTCCTGACCCGGCCGTCGCTCGTGGCCATCTTCGATTCGGTCAGGCACGAGATCGTACTGGTCTCGGCCGCCTATCCGGACAGCGGCCTGTCGGCCGACGCGGCGTTCGACGCCGCCGTGGCGCGGCTGGACGCTTTCGAGGCCGAGTTGCGCGCGCCCCTGCCCGCCCTGCCCGCGCCGGTCCCGGCAGACGCTCCGCCGTTCCGCTCGCCGGTCGATGAGAGCGCGTTCGGCGCGATGGTGGCGCGGGCCAAGGACTATATCGCCGCCGGCGACATCTTCCAGGTGGTGCTGAGCCACCGCTTCGCCGCGACGTGGGCCGGCGATCCCTTCGCCTTCTACCGCTCGCTGCGGCGGCGAAATCCCTCGCCCTATCTGTTCTTCCTCGATTTCGGCGACTTCCAGTTGGCCGGGTCCAGTCCGGAGATCCTCGTGCGGCTGAAGGACGGACGGGTCACCATCCGTCCGCTGGCCGGAACGCGTGCACGGGGCGAGACCCCCGAGGCCGACCTGGCCCTCGAAGCCGAACTGCTGGCCGACCCCAAGGAGCGGGCCGAGCATCTGATGCTGCTGGACCTGGGCCGCAACGACGTCGGCCGGGTCGCCGCGCCCGGCACGGTCGAGGTCATGGAGAGCTTCAGGGTCGAGCGCTACAGCTCTGTCATGCATATCGTCTCCGAGGTGCAGGGGCAGGCCGATCCGCGGCTCGACGCGGTCGACACCCTGCTGGCCGCCCTCCCCGCCGGAACCCTGTCGGGTGCGCCCAAGGTGCGGGCCATGGAGATCATCGACGAGCTTGAGGGCGAGAAGCGCGGCGTCGGCTACGGCGGCGGCGTCGGCTATATCTCGGCCGGCGGCGAGGCCGATATCTGCATCGTTCTCAGGACCGCCCTGTTCGCCGACGGCAAGATCCATGTTCAGGCCGGCGCCGGCGTCGTGGCCGACAGCGACCCCGCCGCCGAATACGCCGAGACCCGGGCCAAGGCGCGGGCTCCCATCGGCGCCGCGGAAGACGCCTGGCGCTATCCGTTCGGGAACAGGGGCTGAGCCACGGGCGGCTCCTCGAAGCGGACACCCGGGCCCAGCACCATGACGCCGGCCATCATCACGGCCGCCGTCGCAGCGAGGGCGGCCGCCCCGAAGGCCGCCCAGGGGCTGGCCGGCCGGACCGGCGCGGTCAGCAGGCCGCGCGCCTTGTCGATATTGCTGTCGGCCATGCGCGCCCCTCCGCTGGAGCCCGAAGTTCGCCCGATCGTGGTTAACGAAGACTTACCCGCGCGCCTGCTTGGCGCGGCCCGCCGCACCGCCTAGAAGCCGAAGCATGATCCTCGTCGTCGACAACTACGACAGCTTTACCTGGAACCTGGTCCACTACCTCGCGGAGTTGGGCGCGGAGACGCGCGTGGTGCGCAACGACGACCTGACGGCGGCCGAGGCCTGGGCGCTCAAGCCCGAGGCGGTGCTGCTGTCGCCGGGGCCGTGCACGCCAAACGAGGCCGGCATCTGCCTTGCCCTGATCGACACGGCGCCGCTGGAGATGCCGATCTTCGGCGTCTGCCTCGGCCACCAGGCCATGGGGCAGGCGTTCGGCGGCGACGTGATCCGGGCCAAGGCGCTGATGCACGGCAAGACCTCGCCGATCGAACACGCCGGCAAGAGCGTCTTCGCCGGCCTGCCCGCCCCGTTCACGGCGACGCGCTATCATTCGCTGGCGGTGAAGCGCGAGACCCTGCCGGACGTGCTGGAGGTCACGGCCTGGACCGCCGACGGCGAGATCATGGGCCTGGCTCACCGGACGCGGCCGATCCACGGCGTGCAGTTCCACCCCGAGTCGATCGCCACCGAACACGGCCACGATCTGCTGGCCAATTTCCTCGACCTGGCGAACATCAAACGCACGGCGATGGTCTGAGGTGGCGGACGGGTACAAACCCCTGCTGGCCAAACTGGTCGACGGCCAGGTGCTGTCGGACGCCGAGGCGCACGCCTTCTTCGCCGCCTGCCTGAGGGGCGAGCCGACCCCGGCGCAGGTCGCCGCCGCCGTGACCGCCCTGCGCATCCGCGGCGAGACGGTGGGCGAGATCGCCGCTTTCGCCACGGCCATGCGCGACGCGGCCCTGACGCTGGATCATCCCTACGACGTCATCGACACCTGCGGCACGGGCGGGGACGGCCAGCACACCTTCAACATCTCGACGGCGTCGGCGCTGGTGCTGGCCGGGGCGGGTCTGAAGGTGGCCAAGCACGGCAACCGGGCGCTGAGTTCGAAGTCCGGCTCGTCGGACGTGCTCGCGGTGCTGGGTGTGAATCTGGCGGCGACGCCGGCGCAGCAGCGCCGTTCGCTGGATCAGGCCGGTATCGCCTTCCTTTTCGCGCCCTCGTACCACGGGGCCATGCGCCACGTCGGTCCGGTCCGCGCCGAGATCGGTTTCCGCACGGTTTTCAATCTTCTGGGGCCACTTTCCAACCCGGCCAATGCGAAGCGCCAGGTCATGGGCGTCTATGACCCGCGCTTGCTGGAGCCGCTCGCCGAGGTGCTGGGCCGGCTGGGCGCGGAGCGGGCCTGGACCGTGCATGGGCAGGGACTGGACGAACTGACCACCACGGGCGTGACCGAGGTGGCGGAATGGAAGGATGGAGCGGTGCGCCGCTTCAGCGTCACGCCGGAAGACGCCGGCCTGGCGCGCGCCGACCTCGCCGACTTGCGCGGCGGCGACGCCGAGGAGAACGCCGCGGCCCTGCGGGCCCTGCTGGACGGCGCGCCCGGGGCCTATCGCGACATCGTGCTGCTGAACGCGGCGGCGGCGCTGGTGGTGGGCGACAGGGCGGTCGACCTGGCCGAAGGCGCGACGCTGGCCGCGGCGGTGATCGATGACGGCCGAGCGGCGAAGGCGCTGGCCGCACTGGTCGAGGCGACCAACACTCCGATCGAGGAAGAGCCCGCGTGACCGATGTTCTGGCGCGGATCGCCGCCTACAAGCGCGACGACGTCGCGGCCCGCAAGGCCACCCTGTCGCAGGACGGCGTCGAGGCGCTCGCCCGTCAGGCCTCGGCCCCGCGCGGTTTCCGGGCCGCCCTCGAGCGTCACGTCGAAGAGACCGGCCGTCCGGCCCTGATCGCCGAGATCAAGAAGGCCAGCCCGTCCAAGGGGCTGATCCGGGAGGATTTCGATCCGCCGGCCCTGGCGAAGGCCTATGAGCGCGGCGGGGCGTCGTGCCTGTCGGTTCTGACCGACGGGCCCAGCTTCCAGGGCGACGACGCCTTCCTCGGCCAGGCGCGCGCGGCGACCGCCCTGCCCTGCCTGCGCAAGGATTTCCTCGTCGATCCGTGGCAGGTGGCCGAGAGCCGGGCCCTGGGCGCCGACTGCATACTGATCATCCTCGCCATGATCGACGACGCCCTCGCGGCCGAGCTGCTGGCGGAGGCCGGCCGATTCGAAATGGACGCCCTGATCGAGACCCATGACGAGGCCGAAATGGCCCGCGCCTGCAAGCTGGGCGGCGATCTGGTCGGGATCAACAACCGCTCGCTGCGGACCTTCGAGGTCGATCTGGAGATCACCGAGCGGCTGGCCATGCTCAGCCCGGTCCGCGCCCTGCTTGTCGCCGAGAGCGGCATCTTCACGCCGGAGGATGTGGCGCGGGTGTCGCGCGCCCACGCCCAGGCGGTGCTGGTCGGCGAGAGCCTGATGCGGCAGGCCGACGTCGAGGCGGCGACCCGGGCGTTGCTGCGGTAACCGGACCTTAACCGGAACAGCACAGGAACACCTTGTGGACGTTTGCGGTTTGTTCCGCTAGCGTTCCCGGAACGGGATTCGCCTCGAGGTCGCCATGCTCACGCGCAAACAGCACGAACTGCTGATGTTCATCCACGAACGGATCAAGGAGACCGGCGTGTCTCCCTCGTTCGACGAGATGAAGGAGGCGCTGGATCTGGCGTCGAAATCGGGCATCCACCGGCTGATCACGGCGCTGGAGGAGCGCGGCTTCATCCGCAGACTGGCGCACCGGGCGCGGGCGCTGGAGGTGGTCAAGCTGCCGGACCAGGCCACGGCGGGCGCGCCGCGCGGCCGGGCGGGCTTCACCCCCGGCGTCATCGAGGGCGGCGGACGGCCGATGGCCGCCGAACCGGCCAATGACACGCGCGAACTGTCCCTGATGGGCAAGATAGCCGCCGGCACCCCGATCGCAGCGATCGAGCACGAGACCGCCCGCTATCCCGTGCCCGAAGCGATGCTCGGCGCCGGCGAACACTATCTGCTCGAGATCGAGGGCGACTCGATGATCGAGGCCGGCATCCTCAACGGCGACATGGTGATCATCAAATCCGTCGACACCGCCAACTCGGGCGAGATCGTCGTGGCACTGGTGGAAGGTGAGGAGGCGACCCTCAAGCGATTGAGGAAGAAGGGCGGCTCGATCGCCCTGGAGCCCGCCAACCGCAACTATGAGACCCGCATCTTCGGACCGGACCAGGTCGAGGTTCAGGGCAAGCTGGTCGGGCTCATCCGCCGCTATCACTGATCGCCGCGTCGCCGGGACGGCTCCACGGGCGGTCGCCGCGAACCTGCGCCGACCAGACCGCGTGCCAGCGGTTGGCCGCCGGCGGACGCTCGCGCCAAAGCTCGACGGCGCCGCCGTGGGCATGATCGGCGCCGTCCAGCACCAGCCGGCCGTCGCATGACGCCGGCAGGTCGGGAACAACCGCCCGCACGCTGACGACGGGCGCGGCGCGGCACAGGGCGTCGATCTGCTCCATCGACGGCGCGCGCCGTCCCCACCACAGTGCCAGAGGCCCGTCGCCGGGCGCGGACGGGACGCAGGAGACGCGGGAGCAGGTCCAGGCCTCAGCGAGCGGCCCGACAGCGGTGAGCCCGCGTCGCCGCGACCACACATCGATGGCGAACTGGCGCACCCCGGGCCGGGCCACGACCGCCTCCTCCGCCTCGACCCAGGCGGCCTGGGTCCCGCCATCGCCGATCCACAGATCCGGCGTCGGCGCGCGCGGCCACAGCATCACCGCCGCCGCGAATGGCAGGCCCAGCCAGCGCATCGGTCCCCGCCACAGACAGCAGAACAGCACGCCGAGAAAGGCGACCGGCAGCACGAAGTCCGGAGCGCTGGCCACCGTCCGCACCGCCCCGGGCAGGCTGGCCGTCCAGGTCCCGATGGCCAACATCAGCTCGATGCCGCGCGCCGCCAGCCACAGAAAGGGCGCCCCGAGGCCCAGCGGCTCCAGCAGGGCGCCCAGCGCCAACGCCGGCATGATGAGGAAGTCCGACACCGGCGCGGTCGCCAGATTGGCTGCGAGGCCATAGACGGCGGTGCGGTTGAAATGCTGCATGGCGAACGGCCCCGTCGCCGCCCCCGCGACGAGACTGGCGAGGATGGCCGCGCCGATCCAGGCCCCGGCGCGCTGGACCAGCAGGATCGGCAGGGGCGCCGAGATTTCGCGCGGACGGACCGGCCAGGCCTCGACCAGGGCCACCAGCGCCGCCGTCGCCGCGAACGACATCTGGAAGCCGGGGGTGACGATGGCCTCGGGCTGCAACAGCAGAACCACGAAGGCGGCCACCGCGAGGGCGTGCATGGTGATCGCCTGCCGGTCCAGCAGGATGGCGAGGAAGGCGATCGAGGCGGTGATCGCCGCCCGCTCGGCCGGCGGCGGCGCGCCGGAGACGACCAGATAGCCGCCGACGGCCAGCAGGCCGGCCCAGGCGGCCACCTTCTTGCCCGGCACACGCAGGGCCAGCCACGGCCAGGCGGCGACCAGCAACCGCGTGAGAAAGAAGACGAATCCGCCGACCACCGCCATGTGCAGACCCGAGATCGACAGGATGTGGGCCAAACCGGAGTCGCGCATCACCTCGACATCGGCCGGGTCGAGCCAGGCCTCGTGCCCCGTGGTCATGGCCGCGGCGATGCCGCCGGCGCGTTCGCCCTGCCGCGCCACGATCCGTTGGGCCAGGTCGTAGCGCAGGCCATTCACCGCCATCGCCGCCCGCACACGCCACGGCGGGTCGGGCAATGCGATCGGCCTGGCCTCACCGAGCCCGAAGGCCACACCGCCCATGGACTGGAAATACGCATTGCGGCCGAAGTCATAGGCGCCGGGACTGGCCGGGGCCGGCGGCGGGTTGAGGATGGCGAACAGACGCACCGCCTCGCCCGGCTGGGGCGCCGCGCCCCGCACCGTGGCCCGCAGCCGCACGGGGGTGTCCTCCGGTGCGAGCCCGCGGATCCGCACCGGGGCGATCACCACGCGCGGGCCGGCGGCGCCCGGGCTGTCGACGTCCATCACCCAACCCTCGACCACCGTCGGCTCGCCCAGGACCGGGGCGATCGGGGCGGCGACGGCGTCGGTGCGCAGCTTGGCGACCGCCAGGCCGAGGGCGAAACAGGCCAGCAGCATCAACGGCAGGGTTCGGAACCGGGACAGTCTCGCCCGCCTCGCCGCCAGCCAGGCGCCGACCGTCACGACCGCCGCCAGCAGCAGCGGCCAGGCCGCCGGCTCCGTCTTCAATGAGAAGTAGGCGGCGCAACCGCCCCCCAGAGCCACGGGCGCCCACAGCCGCCATCGCAGCGACTGGGCAAGACTCTGGGCGCGCAGAAATCCGGCGATGCGCGCGGCGAGGCTGGGCATTGCCGGAGCGGGCGGTATAACCCCCGCCATGACCTCCCCGTCCACCTCCGCTTCCGAAGTCGTCACCCGCTTCGCCCCCTCGCCCACCGGCTTTCTGCACATAGGGGGCGCCCGCACCGCGCTTTTCAACTATTTGTATGCGAAGGGGCGCAACGGCAGGTTCCTGGTGCGGGTCGAGGACACCGACCGCGAGCGCTCGACCGATGCGGCGGTGGAGGCGATTTTCGACGGTCTGAGCTGGCTCGGCCTGTTCGCCGACGGGGAGCCGGTCTTCCAGCATGCCCGCGCCGACCGGCACCGCGAAGTCGCTGACATCCTGCTGGAGACCGGCCACGCCTATCGCGACTTCCTCACCGCCGAGGAGACCGCCGCCCTGCGCGACGCCGCCAAGGCCGAGGGCCGGACCTTCGAGTCGCCATGGCGCGAGCGCTCGCCGACGGTGGACGATCTGGCCCGGCCGCACACGGTGCGCTTCCGTCGTCCGGCCGACAGCGCCGTGCTGGTCGAGGATGCGGTGCAGGGCCCGGTCCGCTGGGAGTCGGCCTTGCTCGACGATCTGGTGATCCTGAGATCCGACGGGGCGCCGACCTACAATCTCGCTGTGGTCGTCGACGACCACGATATGGGGGTGACGCACGTCATCCGCGGCGACGACCATCTGAACAACGCCGCGCGGCAGAGCCTGATCTACGACGCCCTCGGCTGGCCCCGCCCGACCTTCGCCCACATCCCGCTGATCCACGGTCCCGACGGCGCCAAGCTGTCGAAGCGGCACGGGGCGCAGGCGGTGCATGAATACGCCGCGATGGGCTATCTGCCCGAGGCCATGCGCAACTATCTGACCCGGCTGGGCTGGGCCCACGGCGACGAGGAGCTGTTCTCGGACGCCCAGGCCATGGCGTGGTTCGATCTGTCGGGGGTGGGCAAGGCCCCGGCGCGGTTGGACTTCGACAAGTTGGCCCACGTCAACGCCCACTGGATGCGGCTGGCCGACGACGACCGCCTGGCCAAGCTGACGCTGGACGTCCACCTCGGCCGCGGACATGTGCTCGGGCCCGATGACGAGGCCCGGCTGACCCGGGCCATGCCGTTCCTGAAGGACCGGGCCAAGACGACGCTCGAGCTGGCCGACCAGACCGCCTTCGTGCTCAAGACCCGGCCGATAGTCATCGAGCCCAAGGGTCGTGATCTGCTCGCCGGCGAGTCGGGCGAGCGGATCGGACGGCTGCGCGACCGCCTCGCCCTGTTCGAAAGCTGGGATGTCTTCGCGCTGGAGGCCGAGCTCAAGGCCTTCGCCGGCGAAGAGGCCGTCGGCTTCGGCAAGATCGGCCCGGCGACGCGCGCGGCCCTGACGGGCGGCTCCGCCTCACCCGATATTGCGAAGACTTTGGCGGCTCTGGGGCGGGAAGAAAGCCTCGGCCGTTTGAATGATGCGCTGCAACAGACTATCTGACGTCCACACCGAAACTCGACCCGCCGCCTCCGTCGCGTGAGGCCGCTGTCTGACCAAGGGGCTTTCATGACCGAACTCGCCAAACCCGCCGGGACCGCCACCCTCACCTACGGCGACAAATCCGTGGATTTGCCGGTGCTGGCGGGCTCGACCGGTCCTGACGTGATCGATATCCGCAAGCTGTACGGCGCCACCGACGCCTTCACCTACGATCCGGGCTTCACCTCGACGGCGTCCTGCGAAAGCGCCCTGACCTTCATCGACGGCGACAAGGGCACGCTGCTGCACCGCGGTTACCCGATCGACCAGCTGGCCTCGCAATCGAATTTCGTCGAGGTCTGCCATCTGCTGCTGCACGGCGAACTGCCGACCGCCTCGCAATACGAGGACTTCGAGCGCAGCATCACCATGCACACCATGCTGCATTCGCAGTTCGACCGCTTCTTCGAGGGCTTCCGCCGCGACGCCCACCCGATGGCCATCATGGTCGGCACGGTCGGGGCCTTGTCGGCTTTCTATCACGACAGCCTCGACATCCATGACCCGGTCCAGCGCAACATCTCGGCCATCCGCCTGATCGCCAAGATGCCGACGATCGCCGCGCGGGCCTATAAATACCACATCGGCCAGCCCTTCGTGTCGCCGCGCAACGACCTGAGCTATTCCGAGAATTTCCTGCGCATGTGCTTCGCCGTCCCGGCCGAGGATTATGAAGTCAATCCGGTGCTGGCCAAGGCCATGGACCGCATCTTCATCCTGCACGCCGACCACGAGCAGAACGCCTCGACCTCGACCGTCCGCCTGGCCGGTTCGTCGGGCGCCAATCCCTTCGCCTGTATCGCCGCCGGCATCGCCTGCCTGTGGGGACCGTCGCACGGCGGCGCCAATGAAGAGGCGCTGAACATGCTCAAGGAGATCGGCACCCCGGACAAGATCCCGGAGTTCATCGAGGGCGTGAAGGCCAAGAAGTACAAGCTGATGGGCTTCGGCCACCGCGTGTACAAAAACTATGACCCGCGCGCCAAGGTGATGAAGGAGAGCGCCGACGAGGTCCTGGCCGCCGTCGGCGATCCCAACGACCCCCTGCTGCAGGTGGCGCGCGAACTGGAGCGCGTCGCCCTGAACGACGAATATTTCATCGAGCGGAAACTGTTCCCGAACGTGGACTTCTATTCGGGCATCACCCTGTCGGCGATGGGCTTCCCGACATCGATGTTCACCGTGCTGTTTTCGCTGGCCCGCACGGTCGGCTGGATCGCCCAGTGGCAGGAAATGATCGGCGACCCGACCCAGAAGATCGGCCGGCCGCGCCAGCTCTACACCGGCCCGACCGAGCGCGACTTCGTGCCTATCAAGAACCGCGGATAGGACAGACCGGAGGAATCACTCCCGGGAGATCAGGCGACCGCCCGCGCGGGGGTCGCCTGATCGGTCTCATAGCGGGCCAGATGGTTGAGGTAGCGACGCACGCGCGCCAGCGCCTCGACGTCGCGACCGTCGCTGCGACGGTCGCCGCCCTGGTCGACCAGCACCGCGAGGATCTGGGCTGCTTCAGCGGGCGTGCGCGGCCGGTGATCCAGCAGATAGCTCTCGGCCGAAACCCAGGCGTCCCAGACCCCCTCGGGGTTCTGCCGGCTGCGGCTCCAGAATGACGCGGCGGTTTCATAGTTCCAGGCGTGCGCCATGGAAGCCTCCTTGGGGAATGAACGGGACGGATGGAGCGGGGTGGTTGAGCGGCCGAACGGCCCGCTCAGACGCGTCGTTCGGACCAGCGCTCA
>JAXHTU010000030.1:0-32045 GCA_034189955.1 Pseudomonadota bacterium
CCGAAGGGGTCCCTTTCAAGGGCCTCTGCCGACATCGGCTGGCGAGCCGGGGTCGTCAGCGCCTGGAGTTTTTCGCCGGCGGATTCGAGCAGCGAGCGTTACGGCTCTACCACAGCGGCAAGAGCAGTATGGTCGCCGCACCGCGCCATGTGGGTCGGCTGGCCCAGTCATGGCGACCTGTGGGAGGAGAATCTCGAACCGGCCCGGGCCGAGGTCGAGGCCCTGGTGCGCGCCCTGGCCGGGCCCGGCCGGGAGCGGGTCAGGCTGCTGGTCGGGACGCCGGATGCGCTGCCGGACGCCCGCGCGCGCTTCGCCGGGGTGGACGACGTCGAGGTCGTCGACGGCCGCTTCGGCGACATCTGGCTGCGCGACACCGGTCCGATCTTCGGCCAGGCCTCGGCCGCGGCCGCCGCCTTCCGCTTCAACGGCTGGGGCGGCAAATACGAGCTCGAGCACGACGATACGGTGGCCGAACAGATCGGCCAGGCCGCCGGCGTGCCGCTGGATCGCCACGACGTCGTCCTCGAGGGCGGGGCGCTGGATCATGACGGCCGGGGCACGATCCTGACCACCCGCCAGTGCCTGCTGAATCCCAACCGCAACCCCGGCTGGACCGAGGCCGCGGCCGAGGCGACGCTCCGGGAGTCGCTCGGCGCGCGCAAGGTGCTGTGGCTCGGCGACGGCCTGCTCAACGACCACACCGACGGCCATGTCGACAACCTCGCCCGGTTCGTCGCCCCCGGCGTGGTCGCCTGCCCGGTGGCCTGGGGTCGCGGCGACCCCAATGACGACGTCTATGCCGAGGTGGCGCGGACCCTGGCGGGCATGACCGACGCGGCCGGAGAGCCCATCAAGATCCTGCCGCTGCCGTCTCCCGGCTTCGTCGCCGACGAGGACGAACGCCCGATCCCCGCCAGCCACATGAATTTCCTCATCGCCAATGGCGCGGTCATCGTCCCGACCTATGGCGACGCCCGCGCCGCCGATCTGGTCTGTCAGGGGCTGAAGACCGTCTTCCCCGATCGGGAGATCATCCCTTTGCCGTCCCTCGCCATCCTGTCCGGCGGCGGATCCTTCCACTGCATCTCCCAGCAGGAGCCCGCGTGAGGCTTGGTGAAAAGTGCTAGTGAGTTGTGAGTGGAGAAGAACTGGAGGTCGTTGGCGAGGTGCAAAACCATCGCGATCTGAAGGTCTGGCAGATCTCCGTTGATCTTGTCGAGACCGTCTACAGGCTGTTGCGAGACTGGCCGAGCCATGAACTCTACGGACTGGTTTCGCAGGCGCGCAGGGCCTCTGTCTCGGTTCCTGCGAACATTGCGGAAGGCGCGGGCAGACGCAGCACGGGAGAATTCATCCAGTACGTCGGCATCGCCCGGGGGGCGCTGGCCGAACTTGAGACATTGTTCATCGTGGCGGGTCGACTTGGCTATCTCGAGGACAGCGTATTGGAGCACCTGTTGATCGACATCGCGGAAGTCGGGCGGATGCTCACCGGTCTGATGCAGTCATTACGGGATCGGCAAATTCGCTGACCTTCCACTCACCACTCACTAGCACTCTTCACCCAGGGCCCGTCCAATGACCCGCACGATCTCCGTCGCCGCCCTCCAGACCGCCTACGGCGAGGATATGCAGGCGAACATCGACAAGACCATCGACCTGATCCGCCAAGCCGCGGGCAAGGGCGCCCAGGTCGTCCTGCCCTCGGAGCTGTTCCAGGGACCGTATTTCTGCGTCAGTCAGGAAGAGAAATGGTTCGCCACCGCCCATCCCTGGCGCGAACACCCGTGCGTCATCGCCCTGCAGCCCGTCGCCGCCGAGCTGGGCGTGGCCATCCCCGTCTCGATCTTCGAGCGCGAGGGGCCGCACTACTTCAACTCCATGGTCATGCTGGACGCGGACGGCTCGGCCATGGGCGTCTATCGCAAGAGCCACATTCCCGACGGCCCGGGCTATCAGGAAAAATACTATTTCCGGCCCGGCGACACGGGCTTCAAGGTCTGGAACACCCGTCATGGCCGGATCGGCGTCGGCATCTGCTGGGACCAGTGGTACCCCGAGACCGCCCGGGCGATGATGCTCCAGGGCGCCGAGGTGCTGTTCTACCCCACCGCCATCGGCTCGGAGCCGCATGACAAGGAGCTGGACACCGCCGAACCGTGGCGGCGCGCCATGCAGGGTCACGCCGTCTCCAACGTCGTGCCGGTCGTCGGCGCCAACCGGATCGGCCATGAGCACGCGACCGAGGTCGGTCAGGTCTTCTACGGCTCCTCCTTCATCGCCGACCATCGCGGGGATCTGGTCGAGAGCCTGGGCCGGGAGGAGGAGGGGGCGCTGGTCCACACCTTCGACCTCGACTACATCGACCGCCATCGCGCCGCCTGGGGCTTCTTCCGCGATCGTCGCACCGACCTGTACGGGTCTCTGGTCAGTCCGCGCCCGGCCTGAGGGCGCGGCGCTCGGCGGCGCAGGCGGGGCTGGTCAGGCCTTCTGCCCGGGCGGCGGCCAGTTCGAAGCGGGCGGCCTCCAGGTCCGGCTGGAACCCCGGCGACGCGTTCGCCCGGGCGTAGAGCGCCTGCCCCAGACGCAGTCCATCCTCGACATCTGAGGGCCAGTTCAGGGCGCAGACGGCGCGGCTGACGCCGATCTCGCGGCCCATCGCGCGGGCGGCGGCGGCGCGGTTGGGCGCCAGAGCCGCGAACAGTTCGCCATAGGCTGCGCCCGCCACCGCTCCGGTCGCCGGCCAGGACCCGCTCGCCCGGTCCGCGTCCGTGATCCGCTGGCAGGCGCGGCGCGCGCGATCGACCGCGATGGGCCGGGGCCTGGGGTTGGCGGCGGCGAGACGGGCGCCCAAGGCGGCCGAATCCGCCAGCAGACGATTCATGATCCGGGTCAGGGCGGGGCGTGGCTTCGCCGCCAGTCGGGTTCCCAGGACGCAGTCGAAATGCTGGGCCGCCTCGGGCGGTCGCAGCTCGGCATGGGCGATGGCCAGCCACCAGCGGTCGGTGTCCTCCAGCGCGCGCAAGGCCTGCGAGGCGGCCGGGTCGTTCGCGTCGGGCCGCGGTTGCGCGCCGGACGCCATCGCCGCCACGCTGTCCGGCGTCAGATAGCCGTCGACGGGTGCGTCCGCTCGCGGCGCGGGGCCTCCGGCGCAGGCGGCGGTCAGGAGCCCGGCGGCCACGATGGCCGCCGCCGGCTTCACCGTCCGGCGGTCCAGGTCAGTTGTACGCTCGTCGGCTCGCCCTCGAGACCGGTTGCGACCACGCTCAGCAGCTGTCCCCGGCCATCGGCGCCGTCCCCGGCCGCATACCCCATGGAATCGCCGCGGTTCATGGTGTTGATCGGCTTCAGTCCCGCCGATTCCGCGCGCTGGCGATAGAAGGCGATCACGTCGGCGGGGGGCGCATCCGTGGTGAACTCGACGATGCCGCCGGGGCCCTCGGGACCCTGGGCCACCGTCGCCGGGCCGCCGGGCGCGCCGCCGGGATAGATCACGGCGAAGACCGGGGCGCCGGCGGCGGCCGGCGCGGCGCTTGCGCCCGCAATCGGCGGCGTCGGCGAAGGGGCGGCGACCTCGTCCGACGGCGAAGGCGCTCCAACCGCCGCGACGTCGGCCTCCACGCCTTCCCCGGCGGGCGCGCGTTCGCCGCAGCCGGCCATGGCCATGGCCCCCATCATGGCGGTGGCCGCAAGACTACGCTTCATCCCTTGATCGTCCCTCAAAAAGACTGTGTCGTCGCCGCACCGTGGCGCATGGCCGAGGCGGCGGCAAGGCGGCTTCGCGCCTGGCTAAGGGCGCGGAATGACACAGGGTTCAGCCGGTGGCCGCATCGGCGCCGTCGCCCACGCCCGACTTGTCGTCAGCGGGGGCGCCCTCTCCGGTCCTGTCCTCGCCGGTGTTGTTGATCGAATCGTCGGCGCTGGTTCCGGCGGGCGACCGGGGCGCGGCGGACCGCATCCCCTCGCTGGCCAGACTCTCGTTGATCCGGTCCTGATCGGGGTCGATCTCGGACCCGCTGGCGGAACCGCCGCGCAGCGATCCGGCGCGGGTGTCGGAGCCCATGCCGCTGCCCGAAACCGCATCGGTCAGCGCGTCGGGGGTGCGGCCCAGATCGGGCTTTTCGCCCATGTCGTCGGCCTCGCGGGCGTCATCGGTCTGGTGCGGATTCTGTTCGGTCATGGCGAACTCCTTCGCCGGATAAGCGAACGGCCCCGGGAGCGGTTCCCGCCCCGTCGAAGCGGCAGTCGCGGACACGAAAAAAGGGCCGGGATTCGCATCCCGGCCCTCCCGTCGTCCGGTCGAACCCTACTTGCCGAACAGCTTGTTCCAGCGCCGCTTGTCGCGGTTCTTCCACGAGCCGCGATGGTAGGCGTCCGAGCCGATCAGCGGCACCACGGTCGTGGCCTCGGCGAAGACCATCTGCTCATGCGTGGTCTGCACCTTGCCCCACGACGCCGCTTCTTTCAGCGTCGAGGACGAGCAGGCCCCGTCGCGCACGTCGGCGACCGTGATCTGCACCGCATAACGGTGCATCTCGGCTTCGACGCCGAGGATCTCGGCGCAGACGACCGTGTCCTGCGCGAAGTTTTTCGGCACGCCGCCGCCGACCATGAACAGGCCGGTGACGCCGGCGGCTATCTTGATGTCGGTCAGTTCGCGGAAGTCCGCCACCGCGTCGATCATCAGATACGGCTTGCCCGCGGCCATCCGCTCCTTCTGGTGCTTGACCAGGCCGAAGCCGGCCGAACTGTCGACGAAGGCCGGGCAGAAGATCGGCACGCCTTCTTCATAGGCGGTCTGGATCAGAGAGCCGGGCTTTTTGGCGTTGCCCTCGCTCAGCCATTTGCCCATCTCCCAGATGAACTCGCGCGAGGAATAGCCGCGCGGCTCCAGCTGGTTGCAGATCTCCAGGATGGTGTGGTCGCAGGCCTGGAGCTCTTCCTCGTCGATATAGGTGTCGTAGATCCGGTCGATGTAGTTGTCGCGCAGGACGTTGTCGTCCACCTCGCCGGCGGCCTGGTAGTGTTTGAAGCCGAGGGCCTCGAAGAAATCCATGTCGACGATCGAGGCGCCGGTGGCGACCACGGCGTCGATCATGCCGAACTTCACCATGTCGCGGTACACATGCATGCAGCCGCCGGCCGAGGTCGAGCCGGCGAGGATCAGCCACGGCGAGCAGTCCTTGTCCTCGATGGCCATGTTGAAGATGTCGGCGGCCCGGGCCGTGTCGCGGCTCGAGAACGACATCTTGCGCATGCTGTCGATGATCGGACGGGCGTCGAAGGACGTGATGTCCACGTGCTCCACGGTGTTCTGGAGCAGTTGGGCTTTCTGGTTCGACTGAACGGGAGCGTTCATAGCAAGGGTTTCCCTTTGGTGTGAGCGCCCGTCGTCAAGAGAAGCAGCGGCCCGGACGGAGCGACGGGCCGCTGCTGATTGTTTAGCGCGGAAAAGCGACGATCTAGCGGCGTTGCTTCTTCCGCTGGCCGGCCTTGCCCTTGGGGCGCGACAGGCGAACGACCTTGCGGGCCTGCTCTTCCGCCGTGGTGCGCACGGTCGGGATGGAGCGCGGCGCCAGGCCGTACAGCGACGCCATCGGCGCGTCCTCGACCATGGCGAGGTCGTGCTCGCCGTAGCCGTTGAAGCCGGTCGACATGGCCACGCCATAGGCGCCCAGCATGCCGATCTCGATGAAGTCGCCTTCCTGGACATCGGCCGGCAGCCAGAACGGTCCCGGCATGTGGTCGATGGAATCGCAGGTCGGGCCGTAGAAGCGGAAGGCCTTCAGTTCGCTCGACGCCGCGCCGTCCCGGACCAGTTTGGTCGGGAAGGGCCAGCGCGAATGGGTCGCGTCGAACAGCGAGCCGTAGGAGCCGTCGTTCAGATACAGGGCGTCGCCCTTGCGCAGGTCGACACGGCACAGCACCGACGACGATTCCGCCACAAGCGCCCGGCCGGGCTCGCACCATAGTTCGGTGGTGTGGGTGACCGGCATCTCGGCGAAGCCGCGATGGATGGCGTCGGCGTATTCGCTCATGTCCGGCGGGACCATGCCCGGATAGACCGAGGGGAAGCCGCCGCCGACATCGACGATGTCGACGATCACGCCGGCGCGGGTGATGGCGCGGCCGACCTGGGCCATGGCGGCCTCATAGGCGGACGGGCGCATGCACTGCGAACCGACGTGGAAGCTGACGCCCATCAGCCCGTCCTGGACCGCCTGGCGGGTCGCCAGCAGCAGGGACGGGGCCTGGTCCGGCGAGACGCCGAACTTGCCCGACAGCGAGTAGGCCGCGCCGTCGGCGGACACCGCCATGCGCACGACCAGATTCAGGTCGGCCGCGCCGCCGGTGGCGTCGAGGATCTTCCGCAGCTCGTCATGGCTGTCGAGCGAGAAGGTGCGAACGCCGAACTCGAAATAGGCGCGGGTGATCGCGCCGCGGCTCTTGACCGGGTGCATGAAGGCCAGGCGCGCGTCGGCGCTGACCGAACGCACCAGTTCGACCTCGGAGAGGGACGCGACGTCGAAGGCGGTCACGCCGGCCTCGATCAGGGTCTCGATGACCCAGCGCGAGGGATTGGCCTTCACCGCATAGAAGACGTCAGCCTTTAGATTGTCCTGGAACCAGCGCGCCGCTACGGAAACTGAACGCGGCCGCACGAGGGCGACGGGACGCTCAGGGGACCGCTCACGGACCAGGTCCAGGGGAAATGGATACGTGCGCAATTCACGTAAACCCCTGTAATTGTTGAACCCAGCCGGCGTTAGCAGCGCAAGTGTCAGACCACGGGGTCCGCCGGAAGGCGCGATGTAGGGTCAGCGGCCTGTCATGTAAAGCGGTAATTTCGTGTCGATGTCTCGCGCGGGGCCGGGATCGAAGGGGCAAGACGAACCTTGGCGGTAGCCGGGCGTTGGATGTTTGACCGTGATCGGACGGGTGGGGCGCACGAATGAACCGCTGGAAATTTTATTGGCTGAGATTGACCCGCGAGCTGTGGGTCCGGGCCAGCGCCTACGCCCTGCTGGGGGTCGCCGCCGCCCTGCTGGCGTCGGTCGCGGCGCGCTGGGTCCCCGACGCCATGGCGGAACGGCTGGGCGGCGAGTCGGTCGAGCAGATCCTGACCATCCTCGCCTCCAGCCTGCTGGCTGTCGCCACCTTCTCGGTCGGGGCCATGGTCACCGCCTACACCGCCGTCTCCCAGGGCGCGACGCCGCGGGTCGCCGCGCTGGTGACCAGCGACAGCCAGACCCAGAGGTCGCTGGCGACCTTCGTCGGCGCCTTCCTGTACGCCATCGTCGCGGTGACCGCGATCAACGCCAACTATTACGGCGCCGGCGGGCGGGCGATCCTGTTTCTCGTCAGCCTCGCGGTGGTGGCGTTGGTCGCCTATCGGCTGCTGGCCTGGATCAACCGTCTGTCGAGCCTGGCGCGCGTCGGCCACATGATCGATCTGGTCGAGGCGCGGGCCCGCGAGGCGCTGGTCGCCCGCAGCCGCAGACCCTTCCTCGGCGGCCGGGCGGGCGTGCTGCCGACCGGCTTTCTGATCCTCAGCGACAAGACCGGCTATGTCCAGAATGTCGACCCGGACCGGCTCGAAGCCGCCGCCGGCGAGGGTGATTGCGACATTCAGGTTCTGGCCGCCCCCGGCGCCTTTGTCCGGCGCGGGGAGGCGCTGGCGCGGGTCGGCCGCGACTACGCCGACGAGAGGATGCGGTCGAACGTCCACTCGGCCTTCACGCTCGGGCCGTCCCGCTCCTACGATCAGGATCCCCGTTTCGGCCTGATCGTGCTGGGCGAGATCGCCGCCAAGGCGCTGTCGCCCGCCGTCAACGACCCGGGCACCGCCATCCAGGTCATCGGCGCCGGTGTCAGGCTGCTCGACGTCTGGTCGGAGGCGGCGAACGACCAGGACGATCCCTCTCCCTGCGCCAGGGTCCTGGCCGCGCCGTTGGCCGGTGCGGATCTGCTCGAAGACATATTCGGCCAGATCGCCCGCTACGGCGCGGGCGATGTCCCGGCGACGATCCGTCTGCTCAAGGCGCTCAGGTCCCTGGCGGCGACGCCGGGCCCCATGCAGGGCCCGGCGCGGGACATGGCGCGGGACCTGACGGCGCGGGCGCGGCTGGCCATGCCCATCCCCGCGGACCTGGCCCGGGTCCGTGCGGTCAAGGTTTGAGCCCTGCGGTCACGCTGGACGAAATCGCCGCAGCCGTGCCATTAAGACTTGCCTCGCGGGCCTGATCGGGCGATGCGGCGCGCCCTTGCAACCGCACCCAGCGTGTCCATGACCCTAGCCACCGCCGCCGTCGCGTCCGTCAGGGACGTGTCCAAGACATTCGGCGCCCGCAAGGCGCTGAACGGCGTGTCCGTGGAGGTCGGGGCCGGCGAAATGGTCGCCCTGATCGGCCCTTCGGGCTCGGGCAAGTCGACGCTGCTGCGCTCCATCACCGGCCTGCAGACCATCGATTCCGGCAAGGGCGTCATCACCGTCTTTGGCGAGGTGGTGCAGAAGAACGGACGCACCACCGGCGCCACCCGCCTGGCGCGCCAGAAGCTCGGCATGATCTTCCAGCAGTTCAACCTGGTCGGCCGGCTGTCGCTGTTCTCCAACGTCATGCTCGGCGCGCTGGGCCGTCTGCCGGAGTGGAAGGGCTTCCTCGGTCTCTGGCCGGCGGCGGACAAACGCAAGGCCATGGAGGCCCTGCACCGCGTCGGCGTCTCCGACTACGCCGCCCAGCGCGCCAACACCCTGTCGGGCGGCCAGCAGCAGCGCGGCGCCATCGCCCGCGCCCTCGTCCAGGGCGCCCAGGCGATCCTCGCCGACGAGCCCGTCGCCTCGCTGGATCCGGTCTCGGCCCGCAAGGTCATGGAACTGCTGGTCGAGCTGAACCAGCGCGACGGGCTCGGCGTCATCGTCACCCTGCACCAGGTCGACTACGCCATCCGCTACTGCGACCGCGTCATCGCCCTCAAGGCGGGCCAGATCGTCTATGACGGCCCGGCGACCGGTCTCGACACCAGGCAACTCATCGACATCTACGGTCCCGAGTTCGAGGACGCGTTCTGGGATACCAAGGCATGACCCTGCCATCCTTCACCCGCCGGCTGGCCCTTGCCGCCGCCCTCGCCCTCGGCGTCGCCTCGTGCGGCTCTGGCGACGACACCCAGGCCGGCGGCGCGCCGGAGGAAGTCGTCTTCTCGATCCTGTCCGCCGAGGGCCAGGCCTCGGCCGGCCCGCTGTGGCAGCCGCTGCTGGACGACATGTCGAAGGCCATCGGCCTGCCGGTGAAGCCGTTCTTCGGCTCCAACTACACCGTCCTGGTCAAGGCCATGGAGGGCGAGCAGACCCACGTCGCCTGGTTCTCGGCCAAGCCGGCGATCGAAGCCATCGACCGCGCCAACGCCGAGGTCATCGCCCGCACGGTCAACAAGGAAGGGATGGACAGCTACGAATCCACCCTGATCGTGCGCGCCGGCTCCGGCATCACCCTCGAGCAGGTGCTGGCCTGCGGCAAACGCTACGACTTCGGCATCGGGGACGCCCAGTCGACCTCCGGCACGCTCGCGCCCATGGCCTTCCTGTTCAATCCGCGCGGCATCGTGCCGGCGGAATGCTTCAAGACCGTCCGTTCGGCCAACCACCAGTCGAACGCCTTCTCGGTCGCTTCGGGCGTGCTGGACGTCGCCACCTCCAACACCGTCAACACTGTCTTCCTGACCAAGCAGAACCCCCAGGTCGCGGCCCAGATCGAGGAGATCTGGACCTCGCCGCCGATCCCCGAGAGCGGCATCGTCGTGCGCGAGGACCTCGATCCCGCGCTGAAGGAGAAGATCCGCGGCTTCTTCCTCACCTACGGCCAGGGCGAGGGCGCCGAGGCCGAGCGCCAGCGTAAGGTCCTCGCCGATCTGGAATATTCGCGCTTCAGCGCCGCCGACGACAGCTATCTGAATCCGGTGCGTGAAATGGTCGCCGACCAGCAACTGGGCGAGGCCCGTGAGAAGGGCGACGCCGCTGCGGTCGCCGCCGCCGAACGCGAGTTGCAGCGCCTGCGCAGCCTGCGCGAGGTCCAGCCTTGAGCGACGCGACCGCCAGGGCCGCCGCGACCGTCCCCCACCCGCCCGCGAAGCCGCTGGGCGCCTGGGTTCTCGACGTCCTGATCTGGGGCGGCGTCGGCGCCCTTCTCGTCTACAGCTTCGGCCCCGTCGAACTGGGCAATATCTCGCGCCTGTTCAGCAATTCCGGGAACACCCAGAATTTCGCCCGCGAGCTGCTGCGGCCCGACTTCGCCGACTGGCCGCTGTTTGTCGCCAAGATGTGGGAGACGGTCCAGATCGCCCTATGGGGCACCTTCCTGGCCGTGTTCGCCGCCATTCCGATGGGTCTGGCCGCCGCCCGCAACATCGCCCCCGTCTGGGTCGTCACCCCGGTTCGCTGGGTGATGAACCTGCTGCGTTCGATCCCCGATCTGGTGATCGGCCTGCTGTTCGTGGTCGCCGTGGGTCTGGGACCGCTGCCTGGCGTTCTGGCCATCGCCCTGAACACCGCCGGAGTCCTCGCCAAGCTGTTCTCCGAGGCCGTCGAGTCGATCGACAAGGGCCCGGTCGAGGGGGTGCGCGCCACCGGCGCCACCAAGCTGCATGAGATCATGTGGGGCGTGATCCCGCAGGTCGCCCCGCTGTGGACCTCGTTCGCCCTCTACCGCTTCGAGTCCAACAGCCGATCGGCCACCGTGCTGGGTCTGATCGGGGCGGGCGGCATCGGCCAGGTGCTGTTCGACCGCATGAACGCCTTCGACTTCCGCGACGTCTCGGCCATCGTCATCGTCGTGGTGGTCGCCGTGACCCTGATCGACATGCTGTCGCAGGCGATGCGCAAACGCCTGCTGTAACGCCGAAAGACGGACGGACCCGCCGGGCCCGTCCGCCTCGTTTCGTCAGGCGGCGGCCGGGCGCATGGCCTCGGCGTTGATCGCCGCGTCGGCGATCGTGGTCAGGTCCTCGTCGGTCTGCGACTCTTCCTGCAGGGTCTCGTCCAGCAGCTTGGCCGCGTCCTTGAGGCCCAGCACATTGGCCCAGCGCTTCAGCGTGCCGTAGCGGGTGATCTCATAGTGTTCGACCGCCTGGGCGGCGGCCAGCAGGCCGGCGTCGAGCGCCGGCGAGCCCTTGTACTCCTCGGCGATCTCGTCGCCTTCGGCGAGAATGCCCTCGATGGCGTCGCAGGTCTTGCCGCGGGCCGGCTTGCCGATGATTTCGAACACCTGCTGCAGCCGCTCGATCTGACCCTCGGTCTGGCCGATATGCTTCTCGAACGCGGCCTTCAGCTCGGGCGACTGGGCGGCGCGCTTCATCTTCGGCAGCGACTTCAGGATTTTGCGCTCGGCGTAATAGATGTCCTTGAGCGTGTCGTGGAACAGGGTGTCGAGGGTCTTCTCGGCCATGGTGTCTAATCCTTTGGGAGGGCGCACGGTGCGCGCGCCGTTCAAAGGACCGGCCGGGCCGATCAGTTCCTATGTCCGAAATCCGACAAGCCCGGCGCTACCGGCGCAGATCGGGGGGCGTCGCTTCTTCGGTGAGCATGCGGATCGCCTCGTCCAGCGACACCACCTCCTGGGCCTGCGAGCCGAGCCGGCGGATCGCCACCGTGCCCTGCTCGGCCTCGTTCTTGCCGACCACGGCGATGACCGGGACCTTGCCGACCGAGTGTTCGCGAACCTTGTAGCCGACCTTCTCGTTGCGCAGGTCGGTCTCGGTGCGCAGCCCGGCGGCCTTGAACCGCGCCATGACCTCGCGGGCGTAGTCGTCGGCCTCGGAGACGATGGTGGCCACCACCGCCTGGGTCGGCGCCAGCCACAGCGGGAAGGCCCCGGCGTAGTTCTCGATCATGATGCCGATGAACCGCTCGAACGATCCCAGGATGGCCCGGTGCAGCATGACCGGCCGGTGCTTCTGACCGTCCTCGCCGATGTATTCCGCGCCCAGCCGTTCGGGCAGGACATAGTCCAGCTGGATCGTGCCGCAGGTCCATTCACGGCCGATGGCGTCCTTGACCACGAAGTCCAGCTTGGGCGCATAGAAGGCCCCGTCGCCCTCGGTGACGACCGGTTCGGTCCCGGCCGCGCGGGCCGCCTCGGCCATCAGGGCCTCGGCCTTGTCCCAGAATTCGTCCGACCCGGCGCGGATCTCCGGCCGCGTGCCCAGGCTGATATAGGCCGTTTCCATGCCGAGGTCGGCATGGACCGAGCGGGCCAGTTCGATGAACCGCGACGTCTCCTCGACGATCTGGTCCTCGCGGCAGAAGATGTGGGCGTCGTCCTGTGTGAAGCCGCGCACCCGCATCAGTCCGTGCAGGCTGCCCGACGGCTCATAGCGGTGGCAGGCCCCGAACTCGGCCATGCGCAGCGGCAGTTCGCGGTACGACCGCTGGCCCTGGTCGAAGATCTGCACATGGCCGGGGCAGTTCATCGGCTTGAGCGACAGCTCCTCGCCCTCGACCGTCTCGCAGACGAACATATTGGGCCGGTATTTCTCCCAGTGGCCCGACTTCTCCCAGAAGGTCCGGTCCAGCACCTGGGGCGTCTTGACCTCGACATAGCCGGCGGCGTCGAGGCGGCGGCGCATATAGTCTTCCAGCACGCGCCACAGCACCCACCCCTTGGGATGCCAGAAGACCATGCCGCGGCCTTCCTCCTGCATGTGGAACAGGCCCATGGCCTTGCCGACCTTGCGGTGGTCCCGTTTCTCGGCCTCCTCGACGCGCTGCAGATAGGCGTCCAGGTCCTCCTTCGAGGCCCAGGCCGTGCCGTAGATGCGCTGCAGTTGTTCGCGGCTGGAGTCCCCCCGCCAGTAGGCGCCGGCCAGTTTGGTCAGCTTGAAGGCCTTGCCGACATGGCGCGTCGAAGGGAAGTGCGGGCCGCGGCACAGGTCGATCCAGTCGCCCTGGCGATACAGGGTGATCGTCTCCGTGCCCGGCAGGTCGCGGATCAGCTCGGCCTTGAACTTCTCGCCCCGGTCTTCGAAGAATTGGATGGCCTCGGCGCGGTCCCACACCTCCCGCTCGAATTTGGCGTCCCGGTCGACGATCCGGCCCATTTCCTTCTCTATGGCCGCGAAGTCGTCGGTCGAGAAAGGCTCTTCGCGGAAGAAATCGTAATAGAATCCGTCGTCGATGGCCGGGCCGATCGTGACCTGTGTGCCCGGGAACAGGGTCTGAACGGCCTCGGCCAGCACATGGGCCGTGTCGTGGCGGATGGTGTAGAGGGCGGCCGGATCGTCGCGCATGATCAGGCGGAAGGCGCCGCCCGTCTCCAGCACCCGGTTCATGTCCCGCTGCTCGCCGTTCAGCTCGGCCAGCACCGCCCGTTTGGCCAGAGACGGAGAGATGGAGGCGGCCACGTCACGCGCCGTCGAGCCGTCGGGATATTCGCGGCTGGCGCCGTCGGGGAAGGTCAGTTCGATCATCGTTCAGTCTTTGCAGGCGGCGGGACCGGGTCATAGCCCGATTGGCCGAAGGGGTGACATTTGCAGAGGCGTCTGACCGTCAGCCATCCCCCCTTGATCGGTCCGTGCTGGATCAGCGCGTCCCGGCCGTAGTCGGAGCAGGTCGGCAGGAACCGGCACTGCTGCCCGATCAGGGGCGACAGCGTCAGCTTGTAGCCGCGATGGGCCAGCCGCACGCCGCGCTCATAGAGATTTTCGCCAGACGCCATGTCGCCGCGCTTATCCCCCGCGAAGCGCGCGGGAGCAACGGGCTATGCCGCGCCGGCGAGGCTAGTTCGCGTGTCCGGGCCCTTGCGCGCCAGCGCCTGACGCACGGCGTCCAGCGTCGCCTCGATCGCCACCATGGTCGAGGCGTGACGCGCCGGATAGTCGGCGACCAGCTTCAGCGCCCGCAGGCCCTCGAAACGGCCTTCCGGGCCTTCGCCGCCGGCCTTGAGCATGGCGATCATGGCGTCGCGCGCCCCGACGATCTCCTCGATCGAGGCGCCGATGACGGACTCGCCCAGCACGCCCGCGGCCGCCTGGCCGAGGGCGCAGGCCTTGACGTCCTGGGCGAAGGCGGCGACCCGCCCGTCAAGGTCCAGCGAAACATCGACGATCGCCTTCGAGCCGCACAGCTTGGCCACCCGTTCGCCGGTGCCCTGCGGATCGGCCAGCCGGCCGCTGTGCGGCAGGTTGGCCGCCAGCGTGAGGATGCGCGCGCTGTAGAGCTCGTCGATCATGCTGCGAAGATAGGACGCGAGGGCGCCGCGGGAAAGATGCGCGCGCCGGTCAATCGGCAGGGAGCCTCAACGACAGTCGCCCTTCCGGCGACACCACAAGCCGCGCATCGCCATAGTCCGCCAGCGTCGGATGCCGTGTGGCGATGGGATGGGTCCGGGCCGCCGTCACGACCACGACGTCGGCGCCCGCCGCCTCTCCGGCCGCGATGCCCGCCTCCGCATCCTCGAACACCAGACAGTCTGCGGCGGCGAAGCTCAACGCCCTCGCCGCCATATGATAGCCGGCCGGGTCGGGCTTGCCTTGCGCCACGTCTCCGGCGGTGATCAGGACGCGGGGCGGCGCCAGGCCCGCGGCCTTCAGCCGCGCCATGGCCAGCGGAGCCGCCGCGGACGTCACCACAGCCCAGCGATCGGCCGGCAACCGTCGCACGAAATCGACGGCGCCCGGAATGGGGACGACGCCGTCCAGATCCTCGGTCTCCGCCCGTTCGACCCAGGCGACTTCGGCGTCCAGATCGATATCCGGGAGATTCTGACGGCGGATGGTGTCGATCGCCCGCACGCCATGAACCGTCGGGATGAAGGCCGCGACGTCGAGGCCGTGGCGTTCGGCCCAGCGGGTCCAGACGCGTTCGGCGGCGGCGATCGAGGTGATGAGCGTCCCGTCCATATCGAACAGGAACGCCTCGTAGGCGGGGAGGGGGGAGGGCATGGCCTCATCCAGCACGCGGCCGGACAGGGCGCAACGGCTAGCCGCCCTGCAGCGAACTCCAGGTCCGGGCCTGATCGGCGGCGGCCGATCCCGCGCGGGCCCGCAGCCATTCCAGATTGCGGTCCGCCGCGTCGGGCGGCAGGTCGCGGCGCATCATCTGCTCGGCCTCGCCCATCTTGCCGTTCAGCCCAAGGGCCATGGCCAGGTTCAACCGCACCTTCAGCGACGCCCCCGGCTGGGCGGCGGCGCGGCGCAGCAGCGGCTCGGCGGCGGCTGTGTCGCCCCGGGTCATGGCCGAGATGGCCATATTGGTCAGAACGTCGGGATTGTCGGGCGACAGGGCCAGCGCCTGGGCCCAGGCCGCCTGGGCGTCCTGCGACCGGCGCACCTGCTCATAGGCCGCCCCCAGCAGCGACCACGGCCGCCAGTCGGACGGGCGGGCGTCGCGGGCCCGTTCCAGCGCCGCGACCCCGTAGAAGGCCTGGCCCCGGGCGATATGACCCCGGCCGACCTCCAGCATGGCCTCGACATTGGCCGGCTGCACCAGCAGCACCCGCTCGGCCATTTCGGCGGCTTCCTGATAACGGCCCAGATCGCGCATCGCCTGGGCTGCCTTGACCCCGGCGACCGGATCCATCGGATTCAGCTCGGCCTGTTCGGTCCAGAACACCGACCGGCTCAGCGGATCGGCCCGGTCATAGGCCGCGCGCGCCTCGGCGCTGGCGGGGGCCCGGGTCGTCGCCTGCGCCTGCGGCGCGGCGGCCTGCCGCGCCACGGCGGGCGCGCCGATGGCCAGCAGCGGCGCGGCGAACAGGGCGATGGTTGCGATGCGGGCGGTCGTGCGCGACATGGAAGGACGTTCCGGACGGTTCGGCCCCAGACTCGGCCCTTCGCGTCAATCCTTGGTTAAGATCGGCCCCCCGGCCGGAAAGGCCGCCTTCATGTCCGTCCTCCACCCCGACCTGCTGACCGCCGACGGCGCCGACGCCCTGCCGGTGCGGATCGTCCGCAAGGACGAACCGGTCGAGGGGGTCTGGGCCGCCTGGGCGCGAGCCAACGACTTCACCGGCAAGGCCGGCCAGCTGCTGTTGCTGCCGGCGTCCGACGACGGCGTGTCCGGCGCCCTGTTCGGGGCCGGCGACGCCTTCGACCCGATGTCCGCCCGCGGCCTCGCCGCGAAACTGCCCGAGGGACTGTGGCGACTGGAGGGGCTGGCGCCGGCCGAGGCCGCCCGGGCCGCCCTCGCCTTCGCCCTGGGGGCCTATCGCTTCGACCGCTACAAGGCGCGCCCCGCCGGCTCCGCCCGTCTCGTCGTCGAGGGCGGCGTCGATATCGCCGCCACCGTGCGCATCGCCGCCGCCTGCGCCCTCGCCCGCGAGATGGTCGACACCCCCGCCGCCGACATGGGCCCGCTGCAGATCGAGACCATCGCCCGCGAGATCGCCGAGGCCTCGGGCGCCTCCCTCACGGTCACCACCGGCGACGCCCTGCTGGAAGAGAACTACCCCGCCGTCCACGCCGTCGGCCGCGCCGCCGCCCCGCACCGCGCCCCGCGCGTCATCGAGATCGGCTGGAATCTCGATCGCGCCGACCTCCCGCTGGTCGCCCTCGTCGGCAAGGGCGTGGTCTTCGACACCGGCGGCCTCGATCTCAAGACCTCCACCGGCATGCGCAACATGAAGAAGGACATGGGCGGCTCGGCCCACGCCCTGGCGCTGGGCCGTCTGGTGATGCAGGCCGACCTGCCGGTGCGGCTGGTGGTGTTGGTGGCGGCGGTCGAGAACGCCGTCTCCGCCGACGCCTTCCGCCCCGGCGACATCCTGGGCAGCCGCAAGGGCCTGACCATCGAGATCGGCAATACCGACGCCGAGGGCCGGCTGATCCTCGCCGACATCCTGACCCGCGCCGGCGAGCATGCGCCGGACCTGACGCTGGACTTCGCCACCCTGACCGGCGCCGCCCGCATCGCCCTCGGTCCCGAACTGCCGCCGCTGTACAGCGACGACGAGGCGCTGGTCGCCGACCTGCTGGCGGCCGCCGGCGCCGTCGGCGACCCCCTGTGGCGCATGCCGCTGTGGCCCGGCTATCGCGCCGCGCTGGACAGCGAGATCGCCGACCTGCGCAACGACTCCGCCGCCTGGGCCCAGGCCGGCTCGATCACCGCCGCCCTGTTCCTGCAGACATTCGCCCCGACCACCGGGGCCTGGGCCCATATGGACATCTTCGCCTGGAATCCCCGCGCCCGGCCGGGCCGGCCCGAAGGCGGCGAGGCGCAGGGCCTGCGCGCCTGTTTCGAAATGCTGTCCCGCCGCTTCCCCGCCGCCGGCCGAAGTGATCTTCGCCACGATAAAGCCTCGGTTCGTTAACGGCCCTTTTGGCTTATCGCGTCATGGTGCTGTCTCAACCGGACGAGCCCTGCTTGACTCCAGACGCCGCCACGCCCGACCCCCGCACCACGCTCGCGCGGCCCGACCTGGCCGAGCAGGCGCTGGAGGGCCGCGTGCGCGCCGCCGCCTACCGCCCGGTCCGCCCGATGCACGCCATAGCGCCGGTGACGGACATCCACGCCGGCGCCGACCCGGCCTCCGAGCGGATCGACCAGCTGATCCATGGCGAGGCCTTCGACGTGCTCGACCAGACCGGCGACCGCCTGTGGGGCCGCGCCCGCCGCGACGGCCTCGTCGGCTGGATCTCGGCCTCGGCGCTCAGGCCCGGCGCCCCCCTGCCGACTCACCGCGTCGCCGCCGTCGCCGCCGACCTGCCGCTCAACGCCCTGGTCGCCGACGCCGCCGACGTCGCGGCCGCCGACCTCGCCCCGATCGGCGCCTTCGAGACCGACCCGGTGGCCGTCGCCGAACGCCTGATCGGCGTGCCGCACAGCCTCGGCGCCCGGTCCTCGACCGCCACCGACTGCTCCGGCCTGATCCAGCAGGCGCTCTACGCCTGCGGCCTCGCCGGCCCCCGCTATTCTGATCAACAGGCCGAACTGGGCGAGGCCGTCGACCGCGCCGCCGCTCGCCGCGGCGATCTCGTCGTCTGGCTCTCGCCCCCCGGCGACCACAGCTGGACCGGCCATTCCGCCTTCATGCTCGACGCCGATCGGGTGCTCCACGCCACCGGTCATCACGGCGCCGTGGTCATCGAGGCCTTCGCCGAGGCCGACGCCCGCTACCGCGCCGACGGCTTCGACCCCCCGCTGTTCCGCCGCCTTCAGGCCTGATCGCCGGTCCATTCGGCCCGCACCGAGGCGTCCGTCTCGCCGGCCAGCCGCTCGGCCCTCAGCCCGGCGAACCCCGCCTCGTCCATCAGCCGCGACAGCGCCCAGACCGCCGCCCCGCGCACGACCGGCGCCGGATCGTCGGCCAGCCGCCGCGCCGCCTCGATCAAGGCCGGATCGCCGCTGTTGCCGACCGCATAGAGGACATTGCGCACGAACCGGTCGCGGCCGATCCGCTTGACCGGGCTCTTCGAGAACAGCGCCCGGAAGGCCGCGTCGTCCAGCGCCGCCAGATCGGCCAGCCGGGGCGAGACCAGCGCCTCGCGCGCCTGCACCCGGCTCTCGTGCGAGGCCACGGCGAACTTGTT
The DNA here is from genome assembly GCA_034189955.1 of Pseudomonadota bacterium. Taxonomy (GTDB): domain Bacteria; phylum Pseudomonadota; class Alphaproteobacteria; order Caulobacterales; family Caulobacteraceae; genus Brevundimonas. The sequence continues at coordinate 18,520 of JAXHTU010000030.1, forward strand.
CCACGGGCACACTGCCAGACAGTCGTCGCAGCCATAGATGCGGCTGCCCGTCGCCGCCCGGAACTCGACCGGCCACGGCCCGGCGAACTCGATGGTCAGATAGGACAGGCACCGCCGCGCATCCAGCTGGAACGGCGCCGGAAAGGCCTGCGTCGGGCAGGCCGTCAGACAGGCGGTGCAGCCGCCGCAATGCTCCCCCTCCGGCGCGTCCGGCTCCAGCTCGGCGGCGCTCAGAATGACGCCGAGGAACAGCCAATTGCCCCGCGTCCGCGACAGCAGATTGGTGTGTTTCCCCTGCCAGCCGATCCCCGCCCGCTGCGCCAGCGGCTTCTCCATCAGCGGGGCGGTGTCGACGAACACCTTGACGTCCTCGCCGGTGCGGGCGGCGATCTGGCCCGCCAAGGTCTTCAGCCGCCCCTTGATCACCTCGTGATAGTCGTCGCCCCGGGCGTAGACCGAAATATAGCCGCCCGAGGCGTCGGCCATCCCGGGCAGGGGGTCGTATCCGGGACCGTAGTTCAGGCCGAGGACGACCGCCGTCCGCGCCTCCGCCCACATGGCGGTCGGATGGGCCCGCCGCTCCAGCGTCGTCTCCATCCAGCCCATGTCGCCGTGCCGTCCCGCCCCGACGAAATGCGCCAGCCGCTCGCCTGCGCTCCACGGCTCGGACGCCGAGGCGAAGCGGCAGACGTCGAAGCCCAGGGCCGACGCGCGCTCGCGGATGAAGTCTCGGGGATCGGCCGCCATGCGCGTCGTCTGACGCCTTGGGCCTCAGAAGTCGAGATCGTGATACCAGGCCGAGGGCTGCACCCCGGGAAACCGGTCCGCCAGCAGCGGCCGGAAGCAGGGCCGCGACTTCAGCTTCATGTACCAGGTCTTGAGCGCCGGATACGCCGCCCACGACACCTCGCCGAAATAGTCCAGCACCGACAGATGCGCCGCCGCTGTCATGTCCGCCTGGCTGATCCTGCGCCCGGCCAGGGCGTCGCGCGCCGCCAGCAGGCCTTCCAGCATCTGCAGATGGGCCTTCAGCGCCTCGCGCCCGGCCCGCAGCGCCCGCGCCTCCGGCGGCCCCAGCCGCAACAGCGGCTTTTCCATGCGCTCGTGCAACAGGACGGCGTTGACCTCGTCATTGAAGCGGCGGTCGAACCAGCCGACCAGCCGCCGCGTCTCGGCCCGCTCCACCGGATCGAGCGGCATCAGGAACGGCTCCTTCGAACGGTCCTCCAGCCAGCCGAGGATGGCCGCCGGCTCGCACAGGGTCAGGGCCCGCCCGGCGTCCGTCGTCTGCAGCACCGGCGGCATGCCCGAGGGGTTCAGGCTCGCCACCGGGCAGCCGTCCTCCCACGGCCGCACCACCGTGTCGGTGAACTCGACCCGCGCCTCGCCCAGCGCCAGTCGCGCGGCGCGGGAGCCGGGATCGAACGGGAAATGGTACAGGACGCAGGCCGACATGCCGGAGGCATGCGCCACAGGGCGTTAAGTCTACGTTAGCTATCGAGCGCCGCGCGGTCGCGTCAGCTGTCGGCGGCGATCCCGGCTTCCGGAACGCTGAGCGACGTCGTCCGGCCTCTCGGGTCGGGATGGATCAGGATGTCGGCCCGGGGGAAGGCCTCCAGCAGCCGCTGCTCGGCCCCGACGACGATGGCATGCGCCTGTTCCAGCGTCAGGCTCGGCTCCAGATCGACATGCATCTGGATCGACATCACCGAACCGACCATGCGGCTGCGCAACTGGTGCACGCCCGAGATGCGCGGGTCGGCCAGCACGGCGGTGGTGATGGCGATGCGGTCGGTATCGGGCACGGCCCGGTCCAGCAGGTGATCGGCCGCCTCCCGAAGCAGCCCCAGGGCGCCCCAGAACAGCCACACGGCGACGATCAGGCCGGCCGCTGCGTCCAGACCCGGGGCCGAGAGGAAGGCGCCCGAGGCTACGCCGATCAGCACCACCACGCCCGCGGCCATGTCGGCGGCGTAATGGGCCTGATCGGCCTTCACCGCCATCGAGCCGCTGCGCTTGATGGCCCGGTCCTGCATCCACACCAGCCAGCCGGTCACGGCGATCGAGATCAGCATGACCAGCACGGCCCAGTATCCCGAGCTGACCGGGCGGGGGTCGAAGATGCGCTGGACGGCCTCCCAGCCGATGAAGATCGCCGAGGCGAAGATCAGGCCCGACTGCACCAGGGCGGCCATGGCCTCGCCCTTGCCGTGACCGTGCCTGTGTTCGGCGTCGGGCGGGGCGGCGGCCCAGCGCACGGCGAAGAAGGTGGCCAGCGAGGCCGCCAGATCCAGCGCCGAGTCGGTCAGGGAGGCGAGGATCGCCACCGAGCCGGAGGCTCCCAGGGCGAAGGCCTTCAACGCGATCAGCCCGACCGCCACGCCCACCGACAGGCGGGTCACGCTGCGGGTCGCCAGATCGGCGTCGTCGGTCGCGGTTGAAGTCATCGCCGCCTTGTCGCGGAAAGCGGCGACGGCGCCAAGGGTCGCGTCGGGTACCGGCGTTAGCGGCATCGTCATCAAATGGCCGCAAGATAGGGCCGCCATGGGCCGGGCCCGGGCTTTCGGAGGCGACATGCAGTCTGAAACGACAGCAGCGCAGGCCGGCCGCTGGATCGGACGCGGCGAGGCCCTGGCCCGACTGGGGGTCAAGGCCCAGACCCTGTACGCCTATGTCAGCCGCGGCCGGATCACCGCCCGTCCGGACCCTCAGGACAGCCGTCGCAGCCTCTATGCCGTGTCCGACATCGTCCGCCTCAGCGGCGAGGAACCGACCGTCGGCGAAATCGGCCAATGGCTGCCGCCGCCCGAAGAGTCGGGGAGTGCGGATATCGAACTCCGTTCCTCGGTCTCGGTCGCCAGTCAGGGCCGGCTCTACTATCGCGGGATGGACGCCGTGCAGTTGGCCGAGGCCGCCACGCTCGAGGATGTTTCCCGGCTGCTGTGGGACGCCCGCCCCGCCAATCCCTTCGCCGATGTGCGGCCGCGCGTCGGCGCCACCCCCGGCTCCTCGGCGCGCGGTCGTCTGTTCGCCGCCCTGGCGCGACGGGCCGACGAGGACGCCGACCTCAAGCCGCGATCCGCCGAAGCGCTGCGGGTCGAGTGCGCCCGCGTGCTGGACGAGGCGGTCGACGCCGTGGCCGGCTCCGGACCGCGCCTGTTTCTGCACCAGCGCCTCGCCCGGGCGTGGAAGGTCCGCGAGCCGGACGCCCACCTGATCCGCCGCGTGCTGGCCCTTGTCGCCGACAACGGCCTCGACGCCCCCGCCCTGACCACCCGCGCCGCCGCCGGCGCCGGCGCCTGCCCGGCCGGCGCGGCGCTGGCCGGACTGACGACCTTGGCCGGATCGCCCGCCATCGGCGACCTGGCCAGAACCTCGGCCTGGGTTCTCGCTGTCCGCCGTCAGGCCGCCGACGCGGCCCGGCGCGCCCACGAGGCCGGGGCCCTGTCCGGCTTCGGCGATCCGGCCTGGCCGCAGGGCGACCCCCGCGCCGCCGCCCTGCTGCGGGTCGCCGACCTGCCGCCCGATCTCGCCCGCGCGATGCGCGAGGGCGAGGAGATGACCGGCCGCCGCCCGGCCCTCGGCCTCGCCCTCGTGGCGATCGCCCGCCGGCTGGAGTTGCCGCGCGAGGGCGCCGCCGACCTGCTGATGATCGGCCGTCTGGCGGGCCTGCTGGCCCATGCGCTGGATCAGTCAACGAACGGCTCGCCTATCCGGGCGCGCCTGCGCTATGTGGGGCCCGAACCGGGCGCCAACTGAGCCGCCCCACCTGTTTGGGGATATGGATGCCTGATTGGCTGGCGGCGATCATTCTGGGTCTGGTCGAGGGGCTGACCGAGTTCATCCCGGTGTCCTCGACCGGCCACATGCTTCTGCTGGGCCATTTCCTCGGCTTCGAAAGCACCGGCAAGACGTTCGAGATCGTCATCCAGCTGGGCGCCCTGCTGGCCATCGTCAGCGTCTATTTCAAACGGCTGTGGGAACTGGCGACTCGCTGGCCGTTCGATCCCGAGGCGCGGCGCTTCCTGATCGGCCTGCTGGTGGCCTTCGCCCCGGCCGTGGTCATCGGCCTGTTCGCCTACGACTTCATCAAGACGGTGCTGTTCGAGACCCCGCTGGTCATCTGCGTCGCCCTGATCGTCGGCGGCGTCCTGCTGCTGTGGCTGGACCGGATGAAGAAGATCCCGACCTGGCTCGAGGCCGACCGCTATCCATTGCGGGTCTATTTCCTGATCGGCCTGTTCCAGTGCCTCGCCATGATCCCCGGCGTGTCGCGCTCCGGCGCCACCATCGCCGGCGGCCTGCTGCTGGGCACCGACAAACGCTCGGCGGCCGAGTTCAGCTTCTTCCTCGCCCTGCCGACCATGGGCAGCGCCGTGGCCTGGGACCTGTTCAAAAGCTGGGACCGCCTCGACTTCAGCGACTTCGGCCTGATCGCGCTCGGCTTCGTGATCGCCTTCCTGACGGCGCTGGCGGTGGTCCGTTTCCTGCTCGAATTCGTCAGCCGCCACGGCTTCGCGCCGTTCGCCTGGTGGCGGATCGCGGTCGGCGTCGTCGGGCTGGTCGGCCTGGCCGCGACGGGCGCTCTCTGACCGGTCAGGCCTGGACGGTGGTGGCCGTGTCCGCCGGCCGCTCCGCGAACTGCCCGCCGCGACGATAGCGCCACAGATACGAGGGGACGATCGCCTCGACGCCGGTCGGCTCGACGCCCAGTTCGGCCAGGCCCTCGGCGCCGTCGGCGACCACATTGTCTCGCTCGAGGCTGACGACCTGGTCGCGGGTCAGGACCGGCGGGATGCCGACCACGGCAGTCAGCTGGGCCGCCGAACCGATGGCGCGGGCGACGAAGAAGGGCAGGGGCAGCAGGCCGATGCTCCGCCGCGTCTCGCGCAGCACCAGCTTCAGCACCTCCTCGAAGGTCATCACCTCGGGCCCGCCCAGCTCGAAGGTGCGGCCGGCGGCGTCCGGCCGTTCCACGGCGCGGACGATCGCTTCGGACACGTCGCCGACATAGACCGGCTGGAACCGGGTGCGGCCGCCGCCGATCAGCGGCAGGAACGGGCTCGCGGACGCCATGGCGGCGAAGCGGTTCAGGAAATCGTCTCCGGCCCCGAAGATGATCGACGGACGCACGATCACCGTGTCCGGCTTGGCCTCGCGGGCCGCCATTTCGCCGGCCGCCTTGCTCAGGGCGTAGTCCGAGGGACCCTCGGGGCTGGCCCCGATGGCCGAGACATGCACCAGCCGGTCGATCCGGCCCGCGGCGCAGGCCGTGGCGATGTTGCGGGCCGCGTCGACATGCATGGTCTCGAACGACCGCGATCCCGACTCGTACAGAATGCCGATCAGGTTGATCGCCGCGTCGGCGCCTTGCAGGGCCGCCTCGACCTGCGCGGGGTCGCGCGCGTCGCAGCGCACCGCCTGGATCTGACCGACGTGGCCCGAGGTCTGCAGCTTCCAGGCGCGGTCGGGACGGCGCACCGCCACGCGGATGCGCCAGCCGCGCCGGGCCAGGTCCTGGACCACCTGGCTGCCGACAAAGCCGGAGCCGCCGAAGACGGTGATCAGGCCGGGGGCGGCTTCGCTCATGTCAGAACTCCGAGAGACAGGCGGCCGGCGCGAAACCGGCTTCGGCGCGGGGATTAGACGATGCCCCGGACGGCTGCAACGCAAACAGGGCAAATGCCTGTTGACCCGCCCCGGGGGCTGCCTTATGGGTCCGCGCCTTCCGGGCGAGAACGCGTGCGAACGCGGACATGTCTGGGCCCAGGTGGCGGAATTGGTAGACGCGCTGGCTTCAGGTGCCAGTGATAGAAATGTCGTGGAGGTTCGAGTCCTCTCCTGGGCACCAATATTCGAAGCGGCGTCGCATCCCTGATGCGGCGCCGTTTCTGTCTGGAAGCGGCGTCGCATCCCTGATGCGGCGCCGTTTCTGTCTGGCCCTATCGCCTCGCGCGCGCCGAGGGGCTAGGTGAGGGCGGATGATTTCGCCGGGACCGACCGCATGACCGTACATCTTCACCACGGCGACCTGCCGGACGGCCTCGACCTCGGTCCCGAGGTGGCGATCGATTCCGAGACCATGGGCCTGCGTTTCCGCCGCGATCCGCTGTGCGTGGTCCAGCTCTCGTCCGGCGACGGCGACGCCCACGTCGTCCGCCTCAACCGCCCCGCCTACGACTGCCCGAACCTGAAGCGCCTGCTGACCGATCCCAAGGTGCTGAAGCTGTTCCACTTCGGCCGCTTCGACATCGGCATGTTCCAGCTCCACCTCGGGGTCGAGACCCGGCCGGTCTATTGCACCAAGATCGCCTCCAAGCTGGCCCGCACCTACACCGACCGCCACGGCCTCAAGGACGTGGTGCGCGAACTGGCCGGCGTCGACCTGTCCAAGGCGCAACAGAGCTCCGACTGGGGCGCCGCCGAGCTGAGCCCGGCCCAGCTGGAATACGCCGCCTCCGACGTCCTGCACCTGCACGCCGTCAAGGCGCGGCTGGACCAGATGCTGGTCCGCGAGGGCCGGATGGAACTGGCCCGCGCCTGTTTCGACTTCCTCCCCTCCCGCTCGGCGCTCGATCTGGCCGGCTGGGACGAGATGGACATCTTCGCGCACAGCTGATGACCGGGCCCGGCGACACACGCGACCAGGCGGACGAGACGCGCGTCGCCGCGACGGCCAAGGCCTTCCGCGCCCGTTCGCGCCGCGTGCGCCTGCTGCGCCGCGTCCTGCCGGTGGCCATCGTCATCCTCGCCGGCGGCACCGTCAGCTGGATCGTCCTGCGCAGCGTCATTTCCGACGTCGAGCGCAAGGCCGGGACCTCGCGCGAGGTGACGCTGGAGAATTCCCGCTTCCTCGGCCAGGACGCCCAGGGCCGCAGCTTCGTCATCGGTTTCGAGCGCGCCGTGCGCGACGCCGACACCGGCCGCTTCCGGCTGCTCGGCCCGGCCCTGCGGCTCAACCTCGGCGGCCGCAAGGTCACCACCCTGACCGCCGACGGCGGCGTCTACGACGAGGCCAGCAAGACCGTCACCATCGGCCCGAACGTCAAGATTTCCGACGGCGGCTCCGGTTTCGACCTCGTCACGCCCGAGGCGGTGGTCAATACGGAAACCGGCGTGGTGACGGGGTCGAAGGGCGTCCAGGGCTCCGGCCCCCTTGGAACCATCTCCGCTTCGTCCTATGCGATCTATGAACAGGGCGAACGGGTCGTGTTCACCGGTTCCGGTGACAACAAGGCGCGCGGGACCTTCAACCCGACGAGGTCGGACAGATGAGCATGAGCAGATTCCCGAAGGCGGCGGCCCTCGCCCTCGTCCTGGCGGCCTTTCCGGCCGTCGGCGGCGCCCAGACGGCGGCCGACAACCGCGCCCCGATCATGTGGACCGCCATCACCGTCGAATATGTCGGCGACACCCTGACCCTGCGCGGCCCGGCCGAGCTGGTGCAGGGAAACCGCCGCTTCCGCGCCGATCGCATCTCCGGCTTCAGCCAGTCCGGCGACAGCCGGCTGGAGGCGACCGGCAACGTCTATTTCGTCACCCCGGACCAGACCATCCGCGGCGACCGCGCCACCTATGACACCGCCAGCGGCGTCATCGTCATGACCGGCGACGTCATCCTGACCCAGGGCGAGAACGTCGTCACCGGCGGCCGGCTGACCTACAACATCGAGACCGAATCGGCCCGCATCGACGGCCCGGGCGAGGGCGGCCGGGTCCAGGGCGTCTTCTATCCCGACAGCAGCGGAGACTGAGCCCCGGCTCGGCCTGACCCATTGGCGCGCAAGGAACTCTCAGCCCTCAACGTCCACGACGCCGCTCCGCCGGAGCCGGTCGTCGAGGCCCCGCGCCCGACCGGCCTGCGGGTCGAGCACATCGCCCGGTCCTTCGGCTCGCGCCAGGTCGTGCGCGACGTCTCCCTGCATGTCGAGCGCGGCCAGGTCGCCGGCCTGCTGGGCCCCAACGGCGCCGGCAAGACCACCTGCTTCTACATGATCACCGGCCTGATCCCGCCCGACAGCGGCGCGATCTGGCTCGACGGCGAGGACATCACCGCCCAGCCCATGTACCAGCGCGCCCGCATGGGCCTCGGCTATCTGGCCCAGGAGGCCTCGATCTTCCGCGGCATGACGGTCGAGCAGAACGTCCGCGCCGTCGTCGAACTGCACCACACCGGCCGTCAGGCCATCGCCGACGAGACCACCCGCCTGCTGGAGGAGCTGCGCATCGACGCCCTGCGCGACGCCCCCGCCTCCGGCCTGTCGGGCGGCGAGCGGCGTCGTTGCGAGATCGCCCGGGCCCTCGCCGGCAAGCCCAGCTTCATGCTGCTGGACGAACCCTTCGCCGGCATCGACCCCCTCGCCATCGCCGACATCCGTCAGGTCATCCGCTATCTGGCCAGCCAGGGCATCGGCGTCCTGATCACCGACCACAATGTCCGCGAGACGCTGGAGATCATCGACCACGCCTCGATCATCTCGGCCGGTTCGGTGCTGTTCGAGGGCAAGGCCGCGGACGTCATCCGCGACCCCGAGGTCCGCCGCGTCTATCTGGGCGACATGTACGGCTGAGGCCGGAACCGCGCCCAACCGACGAGATTTCACCCGCCCGTCGCCGGGCTGACACGAAATCCGGTGTATCCGGGCGATCATGAAAACGCTCAGCCGCCTGACCGCCCTCGCCCTGTCGGCCACGCTCGCCGTGTGCGCCGTCCCCGTCGCGGCGCAGGACGCCGCCCCGCCGGTCGCCGCGCCCGCCGCCCCGGCGCCGGCCGAAGCGCCCGCCCGGGCCCGCAACGTCATCCTGTTCCTCGCCGACGCCGCCGGCGTGCCGACCCTCTCGGCCGCCAGCCTGATGGCTTATGGCGAACCGCTGCGGCTGCATATCCAGTCATGGCCGCACCTGGGCCTCAGCGAGACCTCGCCGGTCGACGATTTCGTCTCCGATTCCGCCAACGGCATGTCGGCCATCGTCACCGGCGTCAAAACCCGCAACGGCGTCATCAGCCAGGGCCCCGACGCCGTGCGCGGCCAGACCGACGGCGCCCCGACCAAATCCCTGCTCGAATACGCCGAGCAGCGCGGCCTGCTGACCGGCGTCGTCACCAACATGCCGGTCACCGACGCCACCCCGGCGGCCAACTACGCCCACTCGAACGACCGCGCCAAATGGGGCGAGATCTTCCCCCAGGCCTTCGCGCCGCGCTTCGGCGACGGCGTCGACGTCCTGTTCGGCGCCGGCCGTGAGAAGATCGGCGAACAGCTGACCGTCCGCGGCTCCGGCTTCGACGCCCTCGCCGCCGCCCATGACCGGCCGGTCTACGCCACGCTCGACGCCGCGCCCGCCGCCAATCCGCGCCCCATCGTCGTCGCCGAAGACATGGACGTCCACGTCGCCGCCCTGCGCGCGCTCGACATCCTGCAGCGGTCGCGGACCGGCTATTTCCTTGTCGTCGAATGGGACGCCCACACCGACGATCCGCGCGAGGGCCTGCAGAACGTGGTCGATTTCGACCGGCTGATCGCCGAGATCGAGACCCGCGTCGACCTCTCCGACACCCTGCTGCTGTTCACCGCCGACCATTCCTTCGGCCTGCAGGTCGACGGCGGCCGTCGCGGCCAGCCGCTGCTGGAAGGCTATGACGCCTGGAAGGCCGCCGACGGCGAGGAGGGCATGGTCCGGCTCGAGCATGTGCTGGTCAACGACACCCACACCGCCGAGGAGGTCCCCGCCCTCGCCATCGGCGTCGGCGCCGAGCGGGTGCGCGGCTATTTCCCCAACACCCATCTGTTCGGGGTGATGATGGACGCCTGGGGCTGGACGGCGGACCCGGCGCCGGCGGAGTAGGGCGGGCGCCGGCGCGCCTACCCCTGACCTTCCCCCGCCGTCATCCTCGGACTTGATCCGAGGATCAGAGGCAAGATGCGTGCTGTGCGGCGGCGACGGCCCCGCGACCGCGCCCGTGCGATCCTCGACGGGGCGCCGGACGGTCTGATCCTCGGATCAAGTCCGAGGATGACGGGAATTGCGGGTAGGGTTCGGTCGCCAGTGGCAGAAATGGCCGCTCCCGACCTGTTGCGGACGTCGCGAGGTGGCTACCACCACCTTTTGAAGAACCAGCGGTTAGCGACGGCGCAAAGACCAGCCGCCAGCACCACGATAGCTATGCCCAGCAGTTCTTCGCCAAATAACTCGTTGTGCCGCCGATAACCCATCCCAACCACGCATGCGACGAGGCCGGTTACCGTGCCAGCGGTCAGACCGTGTGAGGGCCAAGGCGGAGCCTTCCCGCCCTTGTATAGTACGCCTGCGAACGGCTTGCTGCTCTGGAATAGGCCAAGGACCAAGACCCAAACCAGGGCGACGGCGATGAGTCCATGGATCATGGCGTTAGCTAACGCGGCTGTGGGCCGAGGGACAAGCAATCAGCGCTGCCATAACCTTGCCAGCCCAAATCCGCGTCCACCCGTTCCAGGCGATCCCGACGCCGGCTCAACAGCCCCACCCCCGCTTAGACCCCCGTTAACCGTTCCGGCCACACAGTGGCCGCCAGCAAGTTTCGGGCCACATGGCCCGGCAGGGGGCTGCGCACGGTGCTCGGACAAAGGCTGGAGATACGGCAGGGGCAGGGGCTCGTCATCACGCCCCAGCTGCAGCAGGCGATCAAGCTGCTGCAATTGTCGAACCTCGAGCTCGACGCCTTCGTCGAGGCCGAGCTGGAAAAGAACCCCCTGCTGCAACGCGAGGACGCCGAGCCCGGCGGCGAGATCGACGCCCCGGCCGCGGCGGAAGGCGCCGACGCCGCCGAGATGACCTTCGACGAGGGCCGGGTCTCCGACGCCGACCGCACCCTCGACGCCCGCTCCGACGACGTCTACGGCGACGCCAGCCCCGGCGAGCGCACCTCGGACCGGATGGAGGACGTCGGCGTCGGCGAGGCCCAGGTCGGGCTCAACGACTGGTCCCGCGCCGGCTCCGGCGGCGGCCTGCCCGACGGCGAGGGTCGCGAACAGCCCGACAGCCGCGAGGCCACCCTGTGGGAGCATCTGCAGGCCCAGGCCTCGCAGGCCGGCTTCACTCCGGCCGACCACGCCATCGCCCTGACCCTGATCGATTCCGTCGACGAGGGCGGCTATCTGCGCGGCGAACTGGCCGAGACCGCCGACCGGCTGGGCGTCTCCCTCGATCGCGTCGAGGCCGTTCTGACCACCTGCCAGGGCTTCGAGCCGACCGGCGTCATGGCCCGTTCGGTGCCCGAATGCCTGAAGCTGCAGCTGGTCGAGCGCAACCGCTTCGATCCGGCCATGCAGTGCCTGCTCGACAACCTCGACCTGTTGGCCAAACGCGACCTGTCGGCCCTGCGCAAGGCCTGCGGCGTCGACGCCGAGGACATGGCCGAGATGATCGCCGAGCTGAAGGCCCTGACGCCGCGCCCCGGCGCCGGCTTCGGCGGCGAGCCGGCCCAGACCGTCATCCCCGACGTCCACGTCCGCGCCGACCCGGCCGGCGGCTGGAAGGTCGAGCTGAACTCGGACACCCTGCCGCGACTGATCATGGACAAGCGCTATCACGGCGTCGTCTCGGCCGGGGCGCGCTCGGACACGGAAAAGACCTTCGTCGCCGAATGCGCCGCCCAGGCCAGCTGGCTGGTCAAGTCGCTGGACCAGCGGGCCAAAACCATCCTCAAGGTCTCGTCCGAGATCGTCCGCCAGCAGGACGCCTTCCTCGCCTTCGGCGTCGAGTTCCTGCGCCCGCTCAACCTCAAGACCGTCGCCGACGCCATCGGCATGCACGAGTCGACGGTCAGCCGCGTCACCTCGAACAAATACGTCTCGACCCCGCGCGGCGTGTTCGAACTGAAATTCTTCTTCACCGCGGCGATCCAGTCGTCCGACGGCGGCGCGACCCATTCGGCCGAGGCCGTCCGTCATCGGATCAAGGCCATGATCGACGGCGAGGTGCGCGACGGCGACGTGCTCAGCGACGACCGCATCGTCGAGATCCTCAACGAAACCGGCATCGACATCGCCCGCCGCACCGTGGCCAAATACCGCGAGGCCCTGCGCATCCCCTCCTCGGTCCAGCGCAAGCGGATGCTGCGGACCGGCTGAATCAGGGCCGATCGTCGAATTCTCCGGTTTATCACCCGCCCGTCGTCGAATTCCCCCTCCAGCCGTATCCCAATTCCTCCCCGGTTTCGGGCGCCTCCGCCTGCGCGGTGGCGAGGGACCACCCGTCGAAAGATGGCCGGGGGGCGGGACCACATTTCAGTGATCGACGTTGACACCAAACGCCATCAGTCGCGTTGTATCGACATGCAAATCCAGGTCAGCGGCAAGCACGTGGATGTCGGCGAAGCGTTAGGCTCCCGCATCTCCCAGGAACTCCAGGACGGGATCGGCAAATATTTCGAACGAGGGGCCCAGGACGCCGAGGTGATCGTCGCCCGCGAGGGTCACAGCTTCAAGGTCGACTGCTGGGTTCGCCTCGCCTCCGGGCAGGTCGTCTTCACCTCGGGGCTGGGCGGCGACGCCCATTCCGCCTTCACCGAAAGCCTCGACAAACTCGAGAAGCGGGTCCGCCGCTACAAGCGCCGGCTCAAGGACCATCACATCGGTCCCAAGGGCCTGTCGCCCGAGAAGACCGAGAACGCCGCCCGCGAGGTGGCCCGCAGCATGGTCCTGCGCGATCCGGACAGCGTCGAGGACGCCGATTTCGGCGACGCCGGCGCCGAGGACGGTCCGCCGCCGGTCGGCATGGTCATCGCCGAGACCGAGGCCGAGATCCGCACCGTCACCGTCGGCCGCGCCGTGCTGGAGCTGGACATGACCGGCTATCCGGTCGTGGTCTTCCGCAACGCGGCCCACGGCGGGCTGTCGGTGGTCTACCGCCGGCCGGACGGCAATGTCGGCTGGATCGATCCGGAGCGGACGTCGAAATCGCTCAACGGACACGGTTCGGTAAACGGTGGCGCGTCATAGTACTTCCCACAACGAGGCGGGTCGTCTACACGGCGCCCGCCCATCGGGAATGATCGGGTAGAGTCGGGAATGCCTAATGGACATCGGTGATTTGCTGGCGGACGACGGCGTCGTCCTGCGCAGCGGCGCGTCGTCGAAGCGCCAGGCGCTGCACACGGTCGCGGAAGCCGGGGCCCAGGCGCTCGGCCTGCCCGAGGCCCGGGTCATGGAGGCCCTGCTGGAGCGCGAGGCGCTCGGCTCGACCGGGCTCGGCTCGGGCGTCGCCGTGCCCCACGCCCGCATCGAGGGCATCGACCGGGTCACGGCCGTGTTCGTGCGGCTCGACACCCCCGTCGCCTACGGCTCGGTCGACGACCGGCCGGTGGATCTGATCTTCGCCCTGTTCGCGCCGCCCAGCGACGGCGCCGAGCACCTGCGGGCGCTGGCGGCGGTGTCGCGCGCGCTGCGGTCGTCCGAGATGCGCGAGCATCTGCGTCAGGCCCGCACGGCCGACGCCATCCGCGCCCTGTTCGTCCGGGACCGGGCCCCCGCCACCGCGGCCTGAGC
>JAXHTU010000031.1:0-31461 GCA_034189955.1 Pseudomonadota bacterium
GCCCGGAGGCCGGAGCGGTCGACGTCAACTGTTTTAGAAGTTGATGCCGATGGTGGCGCGACGGTTCAGAGGCTCGCGAACGCCGTCGGCGGTCGGGCGGGCCAGGGCGGTTTCGCCCTTGCCGTCCAGCGAGATGACGCCGCCGTTGACGCCCTGGGCGACCAGCGCGTCCGCGACGGTGCGGGCGCGGCGGTTGGACAGGCCGATGTTATAGGCGGCCGAGCCGGAGGTGTCGGCGTGGCCGACGACCAGCACGCGGGTCGGACGGCCCGACTTGGCGTAGTTGGCGGCCTGCGTCACCACCGAGGAGGCTTCGGCCGTCAGGTCGGAGCGATCCCAGTCGAAGTACACCACGAACTCACGCGCGGTCGGCGCCGGAGGCGGCGGCGGCGGGGGAGGAGGCGGCGGGGGCGGCGGCGGCGGGGGCGGCGGCGGGGGCGGCGCGACATAGGCCGGCTCCGAAGCGCCGAACGCATAGCGCAGGCCCAGGCTGACCGAGTGGTCCTCGTAACGACCGCCGAACTCGCCATATCCGAGGCCGGAGGTGGAGCTGAAGCCTTCGAACTCCATGTTCGAAACCAGATAGCGATAGGTCAGGTCCAGGCTGGCCCGATCGCTCAGCGCCCAAGCCAGACCGGCGATCGCCTGCGCGGCCAGTTCGGTCGAGGTTTCGTCCGCGACGGCCGAGACCGCGCGATTGTCGGCGCGGGTGCCAGTGAACTGGGTGCTGACGCGGTTGACGCCGGCGCCCAGACCGATGAACGGACGCAGGGCGGAATCGGCGCTGCCAAAGTCATAGATCACATTGGCCATCAGCGTCGTCGAGGTGATTTCACCCTCGGGCGCCTCGCAAGCGCCGGCGGCCGGCTCGACGTTACACACGCCGAACGGGCCCGTGGACGACGAAATCTCGCTGATGTCGCCAGCGGCGCGGTGTCCGCCTTCGAATTCGACCCGCCAGCTGGGGTTGAACCGATAGCCGAGGCGCGCAAATGCCGCCCAGCCGTCGTCCACTTCAATGATGTCGACGTCGTTGCTGGTCTGGATGTCGGTCGTGTGGTAGCCCACATCGACCGCGCCGTACCAACCGTTTGGATCGGCTTGCGCGGCGCCGGCCGTGAACAGCCCCGCCATCGCGACGCCGGCTAATAGCTTCACCTTCATGATATCCCTCACACTCAAGGTTGCCCGAATGCCCTCGTTTACACGGGGCGCTCCCAAGCCAAACGGCAATGTACGGTTCCGGTTCCTGAATTGCACGCGTAATGCGGCAACTGTGGCGCCATTCCAACACATTGGTTGGGCTATTCCGTCTCGGAACGCCTGTCACAACATCCACAACGCATCAGGGAGCATTTCGGATGACCATCAAATTCGACGATAGGGTGGCGATCGTGACGGGCGCCGGTGGAGGCCTGGGTCGGGAACACGCCCTCGGCCTCGCGAAACGCGGCGCGCGCGTCGTGGTCAACGATCTGGGCGGCGCCCGCGACGGGTCGGGCGGTTCCGCCACCGCCGCCGAGGCGGTCGTGGCCGAGATCGAGGCCGCCGGGGGCGTGGCCATGGCCAACGCCGCCTCGGTGACCGATCCCGCCGCCGTCCAGGCCATGGTCGAGGCGGTCATTGAAAAATGGGGCCGCGTCGACATTCTGGTCAACAACGCCGGCGTGCTGCGCGACAAGAGCTTCGCCAAAATGGAGCTGGAGGATTTCCGTTTCGTCGTCGACGTTCACCTGATGGGGGCGGTCAACTGCACCAAGGCGGTTTGGGACCACATGCGCGCGGCCAATTACGGCCGCATCGTCATGACCACCTCGTCGTCGGGCCTGTACGGCAATTTCGGCCAGTCCAACTATGGCGCGGCCAAGATGGCCCTCGTCGGCCTGATGCAGACGCTGTCGATCGAGGGGGCGAAGAACGACATCCGCGTCAACTGCCTCGCTCCCACGGCTCACACCCGCATGACCGAGGATCTCGGCGCCCAGCTGCCGCTGGAGCTGCTCGGCCCTGAGAGGGTCACGCCGGGCCTGCTGTATCTGGCCAGCGAGGACGCCCCGACCCGCTGCATCCTCGCCGCCGGCGCGGGCGGCTTCGAGCGGGCCTATGTCACCCTGACCCAGGGGGCCTGGATCGCCGGGGAGGACGCGCCTGAGCAGATCGCCGCCCGCTTCGCCGAAATATCCGACCGCTCGGGCGAGATCGTGCCCGAAATGGGCGCCGCCCAGGGCATGATCGAACTGACCAAGGCGCAGAACGCTCACGCTTGAGTGAGGATTGTGCTTCCAGCCTCCGATGCGGCGCGCTAATCAGGCGCGTCGGGTCTTGCCTTGACGTTACGACAGGCGCGTAAGGCGTCACGACCAACCGCGCTCAAGCAGCGAGCGACCGCGTCGCGAGCGATAGCGCCCAGACAAGGAGCTCTTCATGCGCGAAGCCGTCATCGTCTCCACCGCCCGCACCCCGATCGGCCGCGCCTATCGCGGCGCCTTCAACGACACCCAGGCCCAGCAGCTGGGCGGTCACGCCATCCGCCACGCCGTGGCCCGTTCGGGCGTCGATCCGGCCGAGATCGAGGATGTGGTCATTGGCGCGGCCCTGCAGCAGGGCTCGACCGGCACCAACATCGGCCGCCAGGCGGCGCTGGCCGCCGGCCTGCCGGTGACCACGGCGGGCATGAGCCTCGACCGCCAGTGCGCCTCGGGCCTGATGGCCATCGCCACGGCCGCCAAACAGGTCACCCACGACGGACAGATCGTCGCCGTCGGCGGTGGGCTGGAAAGCATCTCCCTGGTTCAGAACCAGCACATGAACCTGTACCGGATGCAGGACGAGGCGCTGCTGAAGCTTCAACCGCACGTCTATATGTCGATGCTCGAGACGGCCGAGGTCGTCGCCGCCCGCTATGGCGTCAGCCGCGAAGCCCAGGACGAATACGCCCTGCGCTCGCAGCAGCGCACCGCCGCCGCCCAGGCCGAGGGCCGGCTCGACGCCGAGATCGTGCCCATGACCACGACCATGCAGGTCGTCGACAAGGCCACGGGTCAGGCCTCCGCGAAAGAAGTCACCCTGTCGAAGGACGAGGGCAACCGCGCCGACACCACCCTGGAGGGCCTGTCCTCGCTGAAGACCGTCTTCGGCGGCGGCGAGGCGATCAAGGAAGGGCGCTTCATCACCGCCGGCAACGCCAGCCAGCTGTCGGACGGGGCCTCGGCCAGCGTTCTGATGGAGGCGAAGGAAGCGGAACGGCGCGGCCTGCAGCCGCTCGGCGCCTTCCGCGGCATGGCCGTCGCCGGCTGCGAGCCCGACGAAATGGGCATCGGTCCGGTCTTCGCCGTGCCCCGCCTGCTGGAGCGCCATGGCCTGACAGTCGACGACATCGGCATCTGGGAGCTGAACGAGGCCTTCGCGGTGCAGGTGATCTATTGCCGCGACCGGCTCGGCATTCCGGATGATCGCCTCAATGTCTCGGGCGGCGCCATCTCGATCGGCCACCCCTATGGCATGTCCGGCGCCCGCATGACCGGCCACGTTCTGATCGAGGGCAAGCGGCGCGGCGCCAGATACGGCGTCGTCACCATGTGCGTCGGCGGCGGCATGGGCGCGGCGGGTCTTATCGAAATCTACTAGCCGGTCGGCCGCGCCCATCACCGGGAGGGTGACCGAACCGCTACGCGGTTCGGTTGCAGGGGCGTCGGGCTGATCGAGATTTACTGGGGTCGGGCCGGGGGAGGGCCTTCGCAGCCGCGCGCCTTCCACTCGGCCTCCTTGGCCGCCTGCCAGCGGGCCCGCAGGACGGCCGGGCGGCCGGGGTAGCGCTCCTCCAGATACGCCGCCTCGACCACCCGGTCGGTGCGGAAGGTGCGGAAGTCGCCGCGCAGCTCGCACCAGCCGACCAGCAGCCGCGTGGTCTCGCGGTAGCCGATCAGGAACGGCCAGATGACGCGCCGGCTCTCGCGCTCCTGTTCGTCGCGATAGGCCAGCTCCAGCTTGCGCCCGGCGTGGATCGAGGCCCGCACCCGGGCCATGTCGAGGGCGTCGTCCTTGCGCGGCTCCCAGACCGGCGGGCTGGACACCGCCGGCTCCAGCACCACCGGTCGCAGCCGTTCCGGCACCGTGGCGGCGATCTTGGCGACCAGATCGCGCGCCGCCCGCGCCAGGGCCGGATCGCCGCGCCCGGCCACCCACTGCGCGCCCAGCACCGCCGCCTCGATCTCGTCCGACGTCAGCATCAGCGGCGGCAGGTCGAATCCGCCTTCCAGCACATAGCCGAGCCCGGCCTCGCCGCGGATCGGCACGCGCTGTCCCATCAGGGTGGCGATGTCGCGATAGATGGTGCGCTTCGACGTCTCCAGCTCGGCGGCGATGGCGTCGGCCGTCAGCGGTTTCGACGACCGCCGCAGCACCTGGATGATCTGGAACAGCCGGTCGGCGCGTCTCATGCCTGGATCCTGAACCACCGCTGCTGACAGCATGGTGGCAGCAGGGCGGCGGTAGTCAATCCGGACTGGCGGGCGATTGCGCCTTGAGTGATCGCGCCCTCCCCACTCAGGCAGCGAGCGAACCCGTCGCGCGCGTAGTGCAACAAGGAGAGACCATCATGCTGATGCTGTTTCACGCGCCCTGGTCCCGCTCTTCCCGGCTGGTCTGGCTGCTCGAGGAGGTCGGAGCCGCCTGTGACATCGTCTATTGCGATATTCGCCGCATGGACGGAACGGGGGCGGCGGATCCCCGAAATCCGCACCCGGATGGCAAGGTCCCGGCCCTGCTGCACGGCGACGCGCTGGTGACGGAGTCCGCCGCCGTCGCCCTCTATCTGACCGATCTTTTTCCCGAGGCGGGTCTGGGCGCCCCCGTCGGCTCGCCGGAGCGTGGGGCCTATCTGACCTGGCTGGCATGGATCGCCGGCGAGATGGAGCCGGCCCTCTGGGCGAAGATCAGCGGCGCGACCGAGGCCGACGCCCATGCCACGGCCCGCTATGAGGCCGTCGCGGCCCGCCTGCTGGGCGCCCTGGAACGCGGTCCCTATCTGATGGGGCAGCGCTTCACCGCCGTCGACGTCATGGCCGGCAGCGCTCTCGCCTGGGCGCGGGATTATGCGCCACCCAGCGCGGCGCTCGACGCATGGCTGGACCGGGTTCTCGACCGGCCCGCGAATGCGGCCGCGACGGCGCGGGACGGGACCCCGCCGGTGCTCGTCCAGGTCGCCTGAGGTCAGGCCGCGGCGTCGGGGACGGCCATGGTTCCCGTATCGCCGTCGCCGGGCTTCACCACAGCCCGCAGGCTGGCGACGAAGTCGTCGCGCCAGATTCCGACGTCGGTGTCGCGCACCACCTTCATCAGGCATTCCCATTTCCGCTTGCGCTCTTCCAGCGGCATGGTCAGGGCCCGCTGGATGGCGTCGGACAGTTCCTCGCGGCTGAACGGATTGACCAGCAGGGCCTCGCTCATCTGTTCGGCCGCCCCCGCGAAGCGCGACAGCACCAGCACGCCGGGATCGTCGGGATTCTGGGCCGCGACATATTCCTTGGCCACCAGATTCATGCCGTCGCGCAGCGGCGTCACCAGCCCGACCCGGGCGGCGCGATAGATGCCGGCCAGCTGGTCGCGGCGATAGGTCCGGTTCAGATAGCGGATCGGCTGCCAGTCCATCTCGGCATAGGCGCCGTTGATGCGTCCCGCCAGGGCGTCCAGCCGGCCGCGGATTTCCTGGTAGGAGTCGACCTCGTCGCGGGAGATGGGCGTGACCTGCAGCAACAGGACCTGGGAACGCATGTCCACATGGGTTTCGAGGAACTGCTCATAGCCCAGCAGCCGCTCCTCCAGACCCTTGGAATAGTCCAGCCGGTCGACGCCGACGATCAACGAACGGAACGCCGACGAGGCCGCCATCCGGTCGTAGGTCCGGATTCCAAGCGGAGAATTTCCCGCCGCGATGAAGCCCTCGACATCGATGCCGATCGGAAAGACTCCGGTCTGAACGGTCTTGCCGAAAGCCTCGAGGCCGTCGTTGGGCAGAAGTTTGCCGTTCACGCTGGGCTCCGACGCCACATAGTCGCGGAACAGGTCCAGCCACTCGCGGGTGTGGAAGCCGATCAGGTCATAGTCGAACATCGCCTCGACCAGCCGGCGGTGATGCGGCAGGGTGACCAACAGCTGACGCGCCGGCCACGGCGTGTGCAGGAAGAAGCCGATCCGGTTCTTCACCCCCCTGCGCCTCAGGTCACGGGCCAGCGGGATCATGTGATAGTCGTGGATCCAGATGATGTCGTCCGGCTGGATCAGCGGCGCCAGCACGTCGGCGAAGCGGGCGTTGGTGCGCTCGTAGCCCTCGCCGTAGGACCGCTCATAGGCGGTCAGGTCGACCCGATGGTGGAACAGAGGCCACAGCGTCCGGTTGGCGTAGCCGTTGTAATACTCGTCGACGTCCTGGCTCTCCAGGTCGACGAGGGCGACGGTCACGCCGGCGCGGTCCTCGATCTTGGCCTCGCGTTTGAAGGTCTCTACCGTCTCCCCGGACCAGCCGAACCACAGACCGTCGTATTTCCGCAGCGCCGCGGACAGGGCCATGGCCAGGCCGCCGACCGATCCCGCGGCGGGATCCTTCGGCGCCGAGACGCGGTTGGAAACGACGATCAAACGGCTCATGGGGTGCAAACCTCCAGCAACAGGCGTTGGTCCCAACGCGATTTCGTGAGGGGGGTCATCGCGCGTCCGTCCACGACCGGCTCAGCAGCACGGCGCAGTTGATGATGCCGACCAGCGAATAGGTCTGCGGATAGTTGCCCCACAACTCCTTGTCGCCGAGCGACAGGTCCTCGGACAGCAGGCCGGCGTTGGTGCGTCGGCTCAGCATCTCCTCGAAGATCTCCCGGGCCTCCTCGGTGCGGCCGTTCAGATGCAGGGCCTCGATGAACCAGAAGGTGCAGAAGTTGAACGCCGTCTCCGGCTCGCCGAAATCGTCCGCCTCGACGTAGCGGAACAGATAGGGGCCCTTCTTGAGGTCGCGTTCGATCGCCTCGAAGGTCTTGACCTGTCGCGGGTCCATCGGATCGAGGAATCCCAGGTCGGTCAGTTGCAGCAGCGAGGCGTCCAGTTCGCGATTGCCGAAACTGGCGGCGAACCGGCCCTCGTCGGGCAGGAAGGCCTCGGCCTCGATCCGTTCCCGGATGATCTGCGCCCGCTCGCGCCAGACTTCGGCCCGCGACAGCAGACCCAGATGATCCGCCGCCTTGGCCAGCCGGTCGCAGGCGGCCCAGCACATCACCGAGGAATAGGTGTGCACCCGGGCGATGGTGCGGAACTCCCACAGGCCCGCGTCGACCTGGTCGTGCATGGCGAAGGCCCGTTCGCCGACCTTCTCCAGGGCGTGGAAGTCGTCGATCGTGCCGGGCCGCAACAGCCGCTGGTCGTAGAAGCTCTGCACCAGGGGCAGCACGATCTGGCCATAGACGTCGTGCTGCAGGTGTTCGTGCGCCTGATTGCCGATGCGCACCGGCTTCATGCCGCGATAGCCCTCGACGCTCTCGACGATCCGCTCGCCGATGCCCGGCTCCAGACCGACGCCGTAGACCGGCTGCACATGGCCGCCGGCCGAGTCGTCGACCAGATTGCGCAGATAGCCGAGATAGTTCTCGAGGATGTCCACCGCCCCCAGGCGGTTCAGCGCCCGCACCACATAATAGGCGTCGCGGATCCAGCAGTAGCGATAGTCCCAGTTGCGCCCGCTCTCCGGGAATTCAGGCACCGAGGTGGTCATCGCCGCGACGATGGCCCCGGTCTCCTCATAGGCGCACAGTTTCAGGGTGATGGCGGCGCGCATCACGGCGTCCTGCCAGTCCAGCGGCAGATACAGGGTGCGGACCCAGTCCTGCCAATAGGCCACGGTGCGGTCCAGCGCCGACGACACCCCCGGCCCGACATCCTGGTCGTAGCCCTCGTCCGGACCGAAGAAGAAGGCGTGCGGACGCTCGAGGCGGAAGATCCGCTCGTTGAGGATGTGCGACACCGGGCAGTCGGTGGTCAGGCGGAAGGTCACGTCGGTGCAGAGATAGCGGATGTGGTTCGAACCACTGGTCCGCTCGGCCGGCCGGGCGCCCCATTCGGCCGACGGCCGCAGCCGCACGCGGATTCGCGGCGACCCCTCCAGCGGCCGGATGATGCGCGCGAAGGCCAGCGGCCGGTAGGTCCGGCTGTGTTTCGGATGACGCGGGGCGAAGTCGATGATCTCGACCGAGGCCCCGTCCTCCGCCGTCAGCACGGTCCGCAGCACCGGCGTGTTGCGGATATAGGCCTGGGAGACGTGCTTCTGTCCCTCCAGCGCGATGTCCCAGAATCCGTGTTCCGGATCGCTGCCGTCCATCAGGGCCGAGAACACCGGATCGCCGTCGACCCGCGGCGCGCAGGCCCAGACATAGCGGCCGTCGCGATCGATCAGGGCGCTGATCGAGCAGTTGCCGATCGGCGCGAGGTCCAGATTGGGGGTCATTCACGCTCCTCGAGGGCGTTGAGCCAGGCCAGCACGGCGTCCACATCGGCAAGCCGGTAGCGGGCGGCGGTTTCGCGCGCCGGCCCGACCAGCACGCCGAACCCGCCCAGGGCCTCGGCGGCGAGGAAGCCGTCCTCGTCTGTCAGGTCGTCGCCCAGCATGACGGGAACGGCGCCGGCGAACGGCGCCTCGTCCATGAAGGCGGACAGGGCCGTGCCCTTGCTTGTCCCGGGCGTCTTCAGTTCGACCACCAGATTGCCCGTCTGCAGCGTCAGCCCCGTCTCCGAGGCCAGCCGCTCCGCCAGCGCCATCGCAGCGCCGCCCTCCGCTCGCGCGCCGCGATAGTGCAGCCCCGCGGACACCGTCTTGTCCTCGACGATGACGCCGGGACGGGTGCGGGCGAAATCCTTGAAGGCCTCGACCGCGCTGCGCACCTCGGGCGCGGCCTCGGCGTGGTCCAGCGAGCCGTCGGCGCGGCGCCGCTCCAGCCCGTGCACGCCCGAGGCCGAGGCCGCGCTGGCCTCGGCGATGCGGTCGATCTCGGCGATAGTCCGTCCACTGATGATCGCCACCCGTCCGTCCAGCCGCTCGGCGACGGCTCTCAGCGCCGCCGTCCGCTCCGGCCGGGGCACGACCGCGTCCGGCGTCTCCGCCAGCGGCGCCAGCACCCCGTCCATGTCGAGGAACAGGGCCGCGGGCCGGGGCAGTCGCAGGGGCGGCGGCGACAGATGTGGCGGGGCGTCGACCGGCGCGGGCGCGCCGTCGGGGATCAGGTGTGAAGTCCGCATGGCCCCTTCTAACGCAATCCCCCGGCAAAGGTTGACCTCGACGCCGGATTTTATCGCGTCGCAGCAAGGGCGTCGGTCGCCGCGGTGATTGTGAATCCGCGCCCGATACGCCACATCGCGGACATGACCGACGCCGCCAGCCCCGTCCTGCCCGCCGACCCCGCCGCCATGACCGCCCGCGCGCGCGAGGTCATCCGGCTCAACATCGCCGCCCTGCAGGCGCTCGAGACCAGCCTCGACGACAGCCTCGCCCGGGCCTGCGAGATCATCCTGTCCCGCCCCGGCTATCTGGTGGTCACCGGCATGGGCAAGTCCGGCCACATCGGCGGCAAGATCGCCGCAACCCTCGCCTCGACCGGGACCAACGCCTTCTTCGTCCACCCCGCCGAGATGAGCCACGGCGACCTCGGCATGCTGCGCAAGGACGTCACCCTGCTGGCCATCTCCAACTCGGGCGAGAGCCGCGAGCTGCGCGATCCGCTGATCTACTGCCAGCGCGAGGGCATTCCGGTCATCGGCGTCACCCAGCGGCCGACCAGCTTCCTCGGCCGCGCCTCGGCCGTCTGTCTGACCATGCCGCAGGTGGCCGAGGCTTGCCCCAACGGCCTGGCCCCCACCACCTCGACCCTGATGACCCTGGCCCTCGGCGACGCCCTCGCCATGGTGCTGATGGACCGCCGCGGCTTCACCGCCGAGGCCTTCGGCCTGCACCACCCCGGCGGCAAGCTGGGCATGAGTCTGCAGAGCATCCGCGACTGGATGGGCGACCGCCCGCCGGCCCCGGCCACCGTCCCGCTGACGGCGACCTTCGCCGAAGTCGTCTCGGCCATCACCGAGGGCCGCAAGGGCGCGGTCGCCGTGCTCGACGACGACGGGACCCTCGCCGGCATCGTCACCGACGGCGACGTCCGCCGCGCCTTCTCGCGCGACCTGTCGGGCCTGACCGCGGCCGATGTGATGAGCGGCTCACCCAAGGTGATCGGGCCCGACGCCCGCATGAGCGACGCCATCGACCTGATGACCCAGAACAAGATCGCCACCCTGCTGGTGGTCGAGTCCGACCGCCCCGTCGCCATCGTCCACATCGCCGAGCTGATGCAGGCGGGGTACGTGAGCTAGGGATCAGGCAGCAGGCAGCAGGATCGCGGAAGCCGGCGGGCGCGGGTCGGCCGCCAACAGACGGGTGAGTCAAGCATCTGCTGCCTGCTGCCTCCCCTAGTACGCCCTCCGCCCGTCGATATTCCCCGGTGGCGCATAGCGGCAGGCCAGCACCGACCGGTCGCCGCGGCGCTCGACCGCGCAGCCGACATGCGTCGTGTCGCGCCAGACCAGCTGGGTGTAGTGGCCGACGTCGCTCCAGGCCGCCGTCCGGCTGACGTTCGGAAACACCTCGTGGCGATAGTCCGCCTTCTCCGCGATCCACTCCCCGACCATCTCCTCGGGCGTCCAGACCCGTCCGCCCCAGCCCGTCCACAGATTCTCGCCGTGGCCGTGAAGGGCGGGGTCGTGGGCGAACCGGTTGCTGCCGATCAGCTCGCGGGCCCAGACCCGCGCCTCGGCCTCGAGATTGTCGGCCCAGCGCAAAGGCGGCGTTCCCACCGTCGCCCGCTCGGCGTTGTGCGCGGCCAGCAGACGGGCCTCGACATCGGTCGACGGCAGGCTGTCCTGCGGCGGCGCGACCGGCAGCACCGCGCGGGCGGTCGGCGGCGGCCGCTGAACGATCAGATACGGCGGAGCCGCGCCGCAGGCCGCCGCCAGCAAGCCGGCGGCGGCGCAGAAGCCCGCGCGGACGGAACCCATCGCCGGCCTCAGCGAACCGCCGCGCCGTCGCCGAACGGCTCGTCGGTCAGGGCGCTATCGACATCGCCGCCCGGGAAGGTGCGCGGACGGTCGGGCGTGCCGGCCTGATATTCTTCCATCGCCGTGCGCTTGCGGGCGCGCATCTGGTCGGCCAGCAGATCCATGTCCAGGCCCGCGGCGCGCGCCTGGCTGAACATGCCCTCCGACCGCATTTCCTCTTCCTCGACGTGATGCTCGATCATCTCGGAAAGCACCTTCACCTGGGCGTCGTAGAAGGCCTCGTCCGGTCCGCCGGCCTCGATCACCGCGATCAGCACCTTGGCCGCGTCATGCTCGACATAGGCTTCGTTCAGCAGATCGTCCTCGACCCTGGTTCCGCGGCAGGCCGGATAGAAGATCTCCTCCTCGATCGCCGTGTGAACCTTCAGCTCGAGGCAGACCTGCTCGGCCAGCTCGCGCTTGCGCTCGGGGCTGCGCGCCTTTTCGAACGCCGCGAAGATCTCCTCCACCTTGCGGTGGTCGGCCTTCAGCATGGCGATCGCATCCATCTCTTCATAGGTCTGGGCCATGTCGTGTTCCTCTCGAACTTATGGGGTCTGCCGGCTAAAATCCCCGAGGCAGCGGGCGTTCCAGCCCCCGGCCCAGCTGAGAGTCGTTCGCGGCCTTTCCGGCGCCGGCCGCCGCCGCGACCGCTGCGACCGCTGCGACCGCTTCGCCGGGTTCCGCGTTGATGGCTGAAGCCCGTGATGCGGAGACAACCCATGATCGATCACCTCGCGCTCGATGTTACCGACATCGCCCGCTCCCGCGCCTTCTACGCCGCCGCCCTCGCCCAGCTCGGCTACTGGATCGTCGCCGAGGAGCGGGATGGCGACGCGACGGTGGTCATGTTCGGCGTCGACGCGCCGGAGTTCGTCATCGCCGACAAGGACCGCCCGGGCGAAGGCAATCACGTCGCCTTCCGCGCCGACACCCGGGCGGAGGTCGAGGCCTTCCACGCCGCCGCTCTCAAAGCCGGCGGGCGAGACAACGGCGCCCCGGGCCTGCGCGACCACTACGGTCCGCACTACTACGCCGCCTTCGTGCTCGATCCCGACGGCTTCAATATCGAGGCGGTCTGCCACGCCGCCGCGTGACGCGACTGGCCGGTTCCCGGCCAAAATACTTGACGTTGACGTAAGCGTAGGGTTTCTGGCGAGCGAGTTTCGAATACGCACCCTGTCCCTCATGCAGCGAGGCGCCGCGCGCCAAGCGTTAGGGACCCAAGGAGAGACCCACCCATGACCGACGCCTACATCTATGACGCGGTTCGCACCCCGCGCGGCAAGGGCAAGAAGGACGGCTCGCTGCACGAGATCACCGGTCTCAGCCTGGCGACCCAGGTGCTGGAAGCCCTGCGCGACCGCAACGACCTGGACACGTCGAAGGTCGACGACGTCATTCTCGGCTGCGTCACCCCGGTAGGCGAACTCGGCGCCGACATCGCCCGCACCGCCGTCCTCTCGGCCGGCTGGGCCCAGACCGTCGCCGGCGTCCAGATCAACCGCTTCTGCGCCTCCGGCCTCGAGGCCGTGAACATGGCCGCCGCCAAGGTCAAATCCGGCGAGGCCGATTTCGCCGTCGGCGGCGGCATCGAGGCCATGAGCCGGGTGCCGATGGGCTCCGACGGCGGCGCATGGCCGGTCGACCCGTCCAGCGCCTTCCCGACCTATTTCGTGCCCCAGGGCGTCTCGGCCGACATGATCGCGACGAAATACGGCTTCAGCCGCGACGACGTCGACGCCTACTCCATGGAAAGCCACAAGCGCGCCGCCGCCGCCTGGGCCGACGGCCGCTTCTCGAAATCGGTCATCCCGGTGAAGAACCAGCTCGGCCTCGTTCAACTCGACCGCGACGAGACCATCCGTCCCAATACCGACATGCAGACCCTCGGCGCCCTGAACGCCTCCTTCGCCATGATGGGCGAAATGGCCTTCGACAGCGTCATCAACCAGCGCTACCCCGAGGTCGAGCGGGTCAACCACGTTCACACCCCCGGAAACTCCTCGGGCATCGTCGACGGCTCCGCCGGCGTCCTGATCGGCACCCGCGAGGCCGGCCAGGCCCTCGGCCTCAAGCCGCGCGCCCGCATCGTCGGCGCCGCCTCGATCGGCTCCGAGCCCTCGATCATGCTGACCGGCCCCGAGTTCGTGACGAAGAAGCTGCTCGCCAGGCTGGGCATGACGACCGCCGACATCGACGTCTGGGAGCTGAACGAAGCTTTCGCCGCCGTCGTCCTGCGCTACATGCAGGCGCTCGACATCCCGCACGACAAGATGAACGTCAACGGCGGCGGCATCTCCATGGGCCACCCGCTCGGCGCCACCGGCGCCATGATCACCGGCATCGCGCTGGACGAGCTGGAGCGCTCCGACAAGTCGACCGCCCTGATCACCCTGTGCATCGGCGGCGGCATGGGCACCGCGACGGTGATCGAGCGCGTGTGATGGAGATGGGGCGCGTCGGCTCGATCGATCAGGAGTTCGCCGCGGTCACCGGCCACTGGTCGCCGCGCGTCGTCGCGGACCTCAACGGCCAGAGCGTGAAGGTGGCCAAGATCCACGGCGACCTGACCTGGCACGCTCATGCCGACGAGGACGAGCTGTTCCTGATCTGGAAGGGACAGATGGTGATCGAGTATCGCGACCGTCCCGCCGTCCATCTCGGCGCCGGCGATTTCCACGTCGTGCCTCGCGGCGTCGAACACAATCCGGTCGCGGCCGAAGAATGCTGGGTGGTTCTGTTCGAACCGTCCGAAACGAAACACACGGGCGATGTCGTGGTGGCGAAGACGAAAGCCGTCTCGGCCCAACGCGCCCACCTCACCCCCCAAGCCGACGGAAACGCATCATGAGCCTCGAGAATTTCAAGATCGACGTCGACGCCGACGGCATCGCCCTGATCACCTTCGACGTGCCGGGCCGTTCGATGAACACCCTGACTTCGGGCGTGATGCAGGAGATCCCGGAGTGGGTCGAACGCATCAAGACCGACGACGCCATCAAGGGCGCGGTCCTGACCTCGGGCAAGGCTTCGGGCTTCTGCGCCGGCGCCGACCTCGGCGACATGGCCGGCGGCATGCTGGCCGGCGGTTCGCTGCAGGACGCCTATGACGCCGGCTGGAAGCTGAACGGCGCCCTGCGCGCGCTCGAGACCTGCGGCAAGCCGGTCGCCGCGGCGATCAACGGCCTCGCCCTCGGCGGCGGTCTGGAGCTGACCCTGGCCTGCCACTACCGCGTGGTCGGCGACAGCCCGAAGATCCAGCTCGGCCTGCCGGAGATCAAGGTCGGCCTCTTTCCCGGCGGCGGCGGCACCCAGCGCCTGACCCGGCTGATCGGCGTGCAGGCGGCGATGACGGCCATGAGCGCCGGTTCGTCCTGGCGCCCGAACGACGCCAGGGGAGCTGGCGTAGTCCACGAGGTCGTGCCCGTCGGTTCCGAAGTCGAGGCGGCGAAGGCCTGGATCAAGGGCGGCGGCAAGGCCGTCCAGCCGTGGGACGACAAGTCGTTCAAGCTTCCCGGCGGCGGCCCCTACCACCCGGCCGGAATCCAGAATTTCCTCGTCGGCAACGCCATGCTGCGCAAGCAGAGCTACGGAAACTATCCGGCCGTGCTGAACCTGATGAAGGCCGTCTATGAAGGCGCCCAGGTGCCGATGGACGCCGCCCTGCGCATCGAGACCCGCTACTTCATCAAGACCCTGATGACCCCCCAGGCCCAGGCCATGATCCGCTCGCTGTTCCTCAGCAAGCAGGAGCTCGACAAGGGCGCCGTCCGCCCGGCCGGGGCGCCCAAATCCGATCCGAAGAAGGTCACCGTCATCGGCGCCGGCATGATGGGCGCGGGCATCGCCTATGTGCAGGCCCTGGCCGGCATCGAGACCATCCTGATCGACCGCGACCAGGACGCCGCCGACAAGGGCAAGGCCCACGTCGCCGACCTGCTGAAGAAGCGCCTGTCGCGCGGCCAGATCACCCAGGACAAGTATGACGCCCTGCTGGGATCGGTCACCGCCACCACCGACTACGACCTGATCAAGGGCTCGGACCTCGTCATCGAGGCCGTGTTCGAAAACCGCGAGATCAAGGCCGACGTCACCAGACGCGCCGAGGCCCAGCTGGAAGCCGGCGCCGTGTTCGGCTCCAACACCTCGACCCTGCCGATCACCGGCCTGGCCGAAGCCTCGGTCCGCCCCGAGGACTTCATCGGCATCCACTTCTTCTCGCCGGTCGACAAGATGATGCTGGTCGAGATCATCCTCGGCGAAAAGACCGGCGAGGGCGCGATCGCCAAGGCGCTCGACTATGTGATGAAGATCAGGAAGACCCCGATCGTCGTCAACGACGGCCGCGGCTTCTACACCTCGCGCTGCTTCGGCACCTATGTCGCCGAGGGCCTGGCCATGCTGGAGGAGGGCTACGCCCCCGCCCTGATCGACAACATCGGCCGCATGACGGGCATGCCGCGCGGGCCGCTGGAAATGCACGACGACGTCGCCCTCGACCTGTCGGTCAAGATCGCCAAACAGACCCGGGAAGACCTCGGCGACGCCTATGAGCCGCTGCCGGGCTGGAAGATCGTCCAGACCATGGTCGAGGACCTCGGCCGCTACGGCCGCAAGAACGGCAAGGGCTTCTACGACTACGAAACCAAACCGAAAAAGCTCTGGTCCGGCCTGTCCGACCTCGCCCCCGTGACGATCAACGACTCGACCCCCGAGCTGGTCGAGGACCAGAAGCGCCGCCTGCTCTACCGCCAGGCGGTCGAGGTCGCGAAATGCTGGGAGGAGGGCGTCATCGACGACCCGCGCGAGGCCGATGTCGGCGCCATCCTGGCCTGGGGCTTCGCGCCCTGGACCGGCGGCCCGCTGACGATGATCGACCAGACCGGCCTCAAGGCCTTCGTCGAACAGGCGGACGTCTACGCCAAACGCTACGGCGACCGCTTCAAGGTCCCCCAGCTGCTGCGCGACATGGCGGCGAAGGGCGAGACCTTCTACGGAAACTTCGAAGGCAAGAAGGCCGCGGCGTAAGACCGACGGGGACGGGTCAGAGGTTCACCACCTCGAACCCGTCCTCCGCCTCCAGCCGCTCGGCCAGCACCGCCCGGTGACACCCGGCATGGTCGGCCTCGAAACACAGCAGGGCCGTCGGCCGGTCCTTCGCGATCTCGCGCAGCCGTTCGAACGCCAGTTGCGACGGCGGCTCCTGCATATGGTCGGCGAAGATCTCGCGCATCTCGCCGATATGGCCCTTTCGCGCGGCGTCCCGTCCGGCCTTGGGCGTGCCCAGATCGCGCAGGTGGACGTATTCGATCCCCGCCTCGGCCAGACTCGACCCGAGAATCGTCTTTGAAAAGCCCGCGCGCCGCGACGCCGCCACGGCCCGCACATCGGCCAGCACGGTCACGCCCGCCGCCTTTAGCCGGTCGATGACGGCGGCTTGCGGCTCGCCCTCGTATCCGATGGTGAACAGTCTCATCGGCCAGATATGGAAAGTCGCCGCACGCCCCGCCACCTGCGTCCGATTCTGACGTACCGACCGGTCATACTGCCGCGTCCGGCGAGGCCAGGGCGCGGGGTCCGGACGGTTCGGACGGTTCGGACCCCGTTTTTCGGGTTTTACCCGGATGAAACAGGGCTCAGAAGGTCTTCCGCACCCGGATCTGGATGAAGGTCCGCGGGTCGATGTAGCGGTGCTCGACATAGGCGACCGGCCGCTCCGCCGTCCGGTCGGCATAGACAGTCCGCTCGATGTCGAAATCGTCCCACAGGTTGATCTGGGCCCGGATCGCCAGCGTCGCCGTCGGCTTGTACTCGGCCCAGGCCTCCAGATAGTTGGAGCCGCTCCAGCCCGAGGTCTGGTCCGGGTCGTAGCTCCACTGGCCGGTCAGCATCGGGATGTAGGCCGCGCCCCACTGCAGCTTCCAGCTGGCGATGTCCTGCTCGAACGAGATCGTCGGCTGGCTCGCCCGGACGTTGGAGATCGGCCGGGTCTCGCCGGTGGTCGGGTCGGTCACCTCGGTGTGGTTCCAGGTGTTGCGCAGGCGCAGCATGCCGCCCGACACGCCCAGCCTGTCCGTCGGAACGGCCACGGTAACGGCCAGCTGATCCAGCGTCGCCTCGCCGATATTGCCGACCGCCGACAGGCCATCGTCCAGCGGAATCACATCGATGGCGTCGGTGATCTCGTCATGGCGCAGGCCGATGCTGACGATGCCGTCGCCCCAGAACCGCCGCTCGTAGATCAGTTCGCTGATCCAGCGCTGTTCCGGCTCCAGATCGACATTGCCGCCGAAGACGTTCTCGTCCTCGAGGTCGGCCGAGGCGGCGAAGTCGCCGAAGTCCAGCTGGCCGACCTCGCGCTCGAAGCGCAGCCGCAGCTGGTTGTTGGGACGAGGCGTCCAGGTGGCGAGGACGCGCGGCTTGGCGAAGAAGAAGCTCTTCTCCTGCTCGGCGTCGCCTGACTGGCTGATGGTCGAGCTCTCCAGCCGCAGCCCGCCCTCCAGGGTCAGCTCGGGCCGGAGCCGCCATGTCGCCTTGCCGAAGGCCTCGCCGCGGGTCTCCTCGACCTTGACCGAGGCCGAGGGCAGGGGCACGGCGACCCCGCCGACGGTGAAGCTCTGGTCGACCTCCAGCATGTTGTAGGCGACCTCGGCGCCGGTCTCGAAGGTCAGGGCCGGCGATCGCTCGAACCGGACCAGGCCGCGCAGAATGGATTCCGACGAATCCCCGGCGGCCATGAAGGCCTGTTCGGGATCGTCGACTCCGGCGAGGCGGGTATTCGAGGTGGAGACGGAGTCGAAGGTGCTCCATTCGTGGATCAGCCGGGTCTCCAGCTTGAGCCGGTCGCTGAGCGGTCGGGTGTAGACGGCCCCGACCTCGCCGCTGTCGCCGTCCTCGTCATAGAGACTCTCGCGCCGGACGTCGGTCGCGGTCTGCAGGTTGACGTTGTGATAGTCGTTGACGCCCAGGCGGGCGGTCAGGTCGATCTTGCCGCCCATCAGCGGGCTGGCGTAGTTGCCGCGGATCGACTGTCCGCCCCCGAAGGTGTCGGTGAAATAGTCCTCGCGCCGGATGACGACGCCGTTGGCGTCGGTGCGGACCACCGGCCCGACCCCGTTGGAATCGCTCATCGACAGACCGTCGCTGAGGGTCACGCCCCAGGTGCGGTCGCCCTCGCGGGCGGTGAACTGGTAGGAGCCGTTGAACTGGTCCCGGCCGCCGTCGAAGAAATAGCCGCTGCCGGTCAGGATCGACTGGCGGGTGTTCTCGGTCTTCAGGATCACGTTCGCGACCACCGAATAGCCCTGCATGTCGATGCCGGGCGCGCCGCCGCGGATCAGTTCGATCCGCTCGACCTGGCTGGCCGGAGTGCGCGAGAGCACGTTCGAGCCGGTGTCGTTCTTCGACGCCGGCCGGGCGTTGTTGATCAGGATGTTGCCCACCGCTCCCTCGAAGCCGCGATTGCCCGAGCCGTCGTTGGTCGAGAAGCCCGGCACCCGGGACACCATGTCCAAAGCGGTGTTGGGCCGCTGGTCGGCGAAGAAGTCGGGGGTGAAGACCAGCACGCCCTGCTGGGCCGCGTCGATCCGCGGATCCTGACGCGTCGGGCCGGTCGGAACCGGCGCCTGGGCCACCTGCGGGGCGGGGCCGTCGGACGACGTCTGGGCCGCGGCCGCGCCTGCGGTCAGCATGATGGCGGTGGTGGCCAGCAGGATGGTCTTGGTCATTTCAGGAGTCCCCTCGTCGTGTGCCGAAGGTGTGGCGACCTGACGCGGCGGGCTCCAGTTACAAGGCGGCAAGGTGGGTTAAAAAGCAGACAGCATTACAGAGTTGTCATGCTTATGTTCTTATGTGGACTGGTATTGTTGGAGCCTGATCCACGTCGGCAGGTAGTCGTGAAGTCATTCGTCGCACTGTCCATCGGCCTTTGCCTTCTCGCGGTCGCGCCAAAGGCGGCCCGGGCCCAGGAGCCGGAGGCCACGACCATCGAGGAGGTGGTGGTGCTGGCCCGCCGCTCGGGCGCGCCGATGTGGACGGTGACCCGGGGCGACAGCACCCTGATCCTGGTCGGCGCCATCACCGGCATTCCGCGCGACCTTGAATGGCGGCCGGACGATCTCGAGGAAGCGGCCGCCCGATCGCAACTGATCCTGACGCCGCAGGTCGGCCGCGGTTCGGTGACGGACCTGCTGCGCGTCGTATGGCGCGCCCGCACCATCGGCCGCATGCCCCGCGGCCAGACGACGGCCGACTATCTGACGCCGGAGTGGCAGGCGCGGCTGGATGCGGTCATGGCCGGCGAGCGCAATCAGGACTGGCGCGAGAAGAGCCTGCTGTTCCTCAGCCTCGACCTGATGCAGGACAAGGCCGGCTACGCCCGTCGGCGCGGCGGCGAGGACGCCATGGATGTGGTTCGCCGCGCCGCCCGCCGGGCGCGGGTGGAATCCCGGCCGGTCGGCACACTGCGCGGAGACGAACTGATCGACAGTCTGATCGAGGCGCCTCAGTCGGCCCATGTCGCCTGCGCGGAAGCGGCCATCGCCGCCGCCGAACAGGGGCCTGACGCCGCCCGCGAGCGGGCCGAGGACTGGATCGCCCGGCGTGTGGCCGAGGTGGTCGCCACGCCGCTGGACCGGGCCCTGAACGAGTGCTGGCCGTGGGGCGATCCCGGGATCGCGCCCCAACTGCATCAGCAGTGGGCGGCGGCGATCGAGACGGCGCTGATCTGGCCCGGGGTCACCATGGCCGTGGCCCCGATCCGCCTGCTGGCCGAAGAGGGCGGCGTGCTGGACGGGCTGGAGGCGCGCGGCTTCGAGGTGGACGGGCCGGAGTGGAAGGCCGGGCCCGACGTGGACGGGGCGGACCGTGAAGACGGCCTCTGACGGAATCCTTATGATGCTTCTGATTGTTCTTGGCTGCATAGCTCTCGCGCCCACGGGCGCCGAAGCTGAAGCTTTGCCGATGAACGAGCGGATTGCGCTCAACAGGGCCGAGGCGGTCGCCTGTGTTCGGCACTATGAGGATCGTATCCGTGCCGGGGAAAACCTGCGGATCACCCCTGATCTACCGGGCAGGGACCGCACCGCGATCCTGACCGCGCGGTCGAATCTCTGGATGAGCGTCTATGATCGGAACGACAGCGGCGGCCTCGATCGCGAAGAATGGCTCCAGCATGACTGGGACTTCGAGCTTCTGTACGATGTGGACCGCGATCTTCGCGTTTCGCGTGAAGAATACCTGAGCGGTCGGTCGCCCCCGAGAAATACACAGGACGCCGGCCTGAGGGAGTTCCAGAACCGCGCCGCGAGTTGGGATGTGGGCCGGTTCAATCGGCTGGGCGACGGGAGAGGGTTCCTGCAGAGATCCCGTCTCGCGCGTGAGTCGGCGATGACCTTCCGGGCGCACGATCTGGATCGGGATGGCGAAATCACCCCGGCAGATATGGTCCGCGTCTCAAGGGGCGAGCTAAGACGATAAAACCACTACGGCGAGGTCGACGCCCCGGTCCGGGTGGAGGTGCTGCAGGACGGGGAGCTCGTCGCCTGGCTCGCAGACCTAAACCGCCGTGCCGCCCACGGTCAGGCCGCCGATCTTGAGGCTGGGCTGGCCGATGCCGACGGGGACGCCCTGGCCGGCCTTGCCGCAGACGCCGACGCCCGGATCGAAGGCGAAGTCGTCGCCGATCATCCGGACCTGCTGCAGCGCCGTGGCCCCGTCGCCGATCAGGGTTGCGCCGCGCACCGGGGCGGTGATCCTGCCGTCCTCGATCAGATAGGCCTCGGTGCACTGGAAGACGAATTTCCCGTTGGTGATGTCGACCTGGCCGCCGCCGAAGTTGGCGGCGTAGAGACCGCGTTTCGTCGAGGCGATCATGTCCGCCTTCGAGTCCCGGCCGCCCTCCATAAAGGTGTTGGTCATGCGCGGCATCGGCATGTGGGCGAACGACTGGCGCCGGCCGTTGCCGGTGGCGCGGGCGCCCAGCTGACGCGCCGACAGCCGGTCGTGCATCAGCCCGACCATGATGCCGTCCTCGATCAGCACGGTGCGCGAGGTCGGGGTGCCCTCGTCGTCGATGCTCAGCGAGCCGCGGCGCCCGGCGATCGAGCCGTCGTCGACCACCGTGACCCCGGGCGCGGCGACGCGCTGGCCCATCTTGCCGGAGAAGACCGACGAGCCCTTGCGGTGGAAATCGCCCTCGAAGCCGTGGCCGATCGCCTCGTGCAGCAACACGCCGGGCCAGCCGGCGCCGAGCACCACGTCCATCTCGCCGGCCGGGCAGTCGACCGCCTCCAGATTGACCAGGGCCTGGCGCAGGGCCTCGTCGACCTGGCCCTGCCAGCGCTCGGGCGCGATCCAGGTCTCGAAGCCGGCGCGGCCGCCGGCGCCGGACGAGGCGCTCTCGCGGCGGCCGTCCTTCTCGACGGTGACGGACACGTTGAGCCGGACCAGAGGCCGCAGGTCCGACACCCGCCGGCCGTCGCCGCGCAGGATCTCGATGTTGCGGCGCTCGCCGACCAGCGAAGCCGAGACCTGCACCACGCGCGGATCGCGGGCCCGGGCCCAGGCGTCGATCTCGGACAGCAGGGCGATCTTGTCCGAAAAGGCCGGCGAGGCCAGCGGGTCGACGGCGTCATAGAGCTTCTGGTTGGTGGCCCGCGGGGCCTCGGCCAAAGTCGCCGCATGGCCGGCCTTGGCCAGCGAGGCGCTGTCGGCGGCGCGGCGTATGGCGGCGGCGCTGATCTCGTTGGCGTGAGCGTAGCCGGCGGTCTCGCCCGCCACCACGCGCAGGCCGAACCCGCCGGCGGCGTCATAGGCGGCGGACTTCAGCCGGCCGTCGTCGAAGACCAACGATTCCAGTTCGGACTGTTCGAGGAACAGCTCCCCGTCGTCGGCTCCGGCCAGGGCGTCCTGCAGAAGGGACAGGGCCTCGTCGGGCGTGACGTCGGCAGATTCGAGGATGGCGGGCGGCGAGACGGTCAGGGTCATGCCGTTCAGATAGGATGCGGGGCCGGCGAAGTCACCGGCCCCACGGTTGTTGCGGAGGGAAAACGCGCCTGCGGCGTCAGCCCCGGTCCCGGCTCAGCGCTGATTCACGTCGCCGGAGCCCGAGATGCTCTGGGACAGGCTGGCGGGCCGGCGCGTCAAATCCACGTCGCCGGAGCCGGCGATGGAGATGCGGGCCGCGCCGGTCGGGCCCACCAGGGCCTCGCCCGATCCGGAGATGTCGACATCGGCGTCCCGGGTCTCGAGGCCCGACAGGTCCGCTTCGCCGGAACCGGAGATGTCGAGGTCGACCGTCTCCGTGCGGCCGGTCGCCTTGACCTCGCCCGAGCCGTTGATGGCGACGGCGAGGCTGGGCTGATCGTAGTCGCGGATGTCCAGGTCGCCCGAGCTGGAGAGGTTGAAGCTGCGAACCGACGGCGCGGTGACCGTGATCTGCAGCCGGTCGCTGTTGTGCCAGCCGAACACCACCACCTCGACGTTGTCGTCGTCGTCGAACGTCAGCCGGCCGGCGTCGAGCCGCAGGCCTTCGACCTGTTCGCGGGGACCGACCACGGTGACCGAGGCTTCGTCGCCCTGGACATAGGTTACGTCCGCGGCGACATCGATATCCAGCCGGTCGCCGCCCTCCCAGGCGAAGGTCCGGGTGACCCGGGGGCTGTTGTCCGCGCGCTGGAAGCGAACGGTCTCCTCATTCCCGTCGTCGCGGAAGGTCCACGACCAGCCGTGGCGGGCCAGGTCGTTGCCGCCGAGGGCGGCGGCCCCGGCCAGCGAGGCGGCGCAGAGCACCAGGCTGGCGCCGGTGATGATCAAAAGAGTGCGGATCATGCGAATCTCTCCTCAGGCCTGGGCTTGGGGTTCAAGGGCCGGCTTCAGCAGCCGGTAGTGCAGGCGGGCGAACCAGACGGTCGCATTGACCAGCAGGATGGTGGCGATGGCGGTCAGGGCCCCGATCGCTGTGGCGCCGGCCATCATGCCGAGCCCGCCGAGGATCGCCGCGAGCGGCCCGCCCGGGAAGCCGGCGAACGGACCGGCGACCATGATCGCGCCGCCGCCGATGAACAGGCCGATGGCGGCCATGAAGAAGCCGAACAGGGCCCCGACCACGCCCATCAGGATCGGAAGCAGGATCAGGATATCGATGGCGCCCAGCCCCAGCACCGCGAAGACGGCGGCGGCGGCGGCGGACGGGTTCTTCTCCTGGTCCCAGCGACGGGCCCCGGCCTCGGCGCGCAGTTCGCGGGCGAGGCGGTCGGGATCGCCGAGCGCCGCGGCGACTTCCGCCTCGGTGCGACCGGCGGCGGCGCCGTCCTCGAAATGCATCTCGTAGTCGGACGCGATCTCGGCGGCGGCGGCGGCCGGCATGCCGACGAGGCCTCGCCTCAGACGGCCCATGAATTCGGCGCGTGTCATTGTTCAGCTCCCCTTTCTGCAGTGGCTGCAGGCGTGTTGGTGACGGAGACCGGCGGGGCCGGTTCGGCGTCGTCGTTCATGACGCCCTCGACGGCGGTGACGAAGGCGCGCCATTCGGCGGTCTGGGCCTCCAGGGCGCGTCGACCGGCGTCGGTCAGGCGATAGTATTTCCGCGACGGGCCGGAGGACGATTCGACCAGATAGGTCTCGACCTGGCCGTCGGACTGCATCCGCCGCATCAGCGGGTAGATCGTCCCCTCGCCCATGTCGATCGCGTCCGACAGGGTCGAGGCGATCTCATAGGCGTAGCTGTCGTGGCGGTTGAGAAGGGCCAGCACACACAGTGTGAGCACCCCCTTCTTCAGCTGGATTTCAATGGTTTCAGGCACCTCGGCGTCTCCTCTGATGGATCAAGAGGTATCGCAAGGTATCTTGTGCTGCAAGGTAGCTGGTGAAACATGACAGCGATTTAATCCGCACGCCAGACATGGGTGCGGCGTCCAATCGCTTGGCAATCGCGGGGGAGGGCGATATGGACCCCGCCAAGAACCGCCGTGGGCCTTCGCCCCGGCGCCTGCTTGCGATTCACTCGCAAGCGCTTGCGACAGAACGGTTTATGAGGATGTCTCGCATGGGGATGGGCACGCGGGCCCGGGGTCTGATCAGCGGCGGCATGGCCGCTGCGACCCTGGCTCTTTTCGCCGCCGCGCCGGTCGCGGCGCAGGAGCTGGTCGGCCAGCCGACCGACGGCGCCGTGGGCCTTCAGACCCCCGTCGCGCCGCTGATGCATCAGGCGCATATGTTCCATGACGCCGTCCTGATGCCGATCATCACCTTCATCTGCCTGCTGGTGCTGGGTCTGCTGATCTGGATCGTGGTCCGCTACAACAAGAAGTCGAACCCGGTCCCGGCCAAATGGAGCCACAACACCGTCGTCGAGGTGGTCTGGACCGTCGTCCCGGTGCTGATCCTGGTCTTCATCTCCCTGTTCTCGTTCCGCCTGCTGTTCGCCTATCACGACATGCCGGAGCCGGACCTGACCGTGAAGGTCACGGGCAACCAGTGGAACTGGGCCTATGAATACCCGGACCAGGGCGTCCCCGAATACATCTCCAACATGCTGCCCGAGGAAGAGGTCGCCCAGCGCGGCATGCCGCACAGCCTGTACCGCCTCGCCGCCGACGAGCCGATGGTGGTGCCGGTCGGCGCCAATGTCCGCCTGCTGATCACCGCGGCCGACGTCATTCACGCCGTGGCCCTGCCGGCCTTCGGCCTGAAGACGGACGCCGTCCCCGGCCGGGTCAACGAGACCTGGTTCCGCGCCGAGCGTCCGGGCGTCTACTATGGTCAGTGCTCGGAACTGTGCGGCGTCGACCACGCCTTCATGCCGATCCAGATCAATGTCGTTTCGCGCGCCGAGTTCGCGACCTGGGTCGCCTCCAAGGGCGGGTCGATGACGCCGCGAACGGCGGAACAGGCGCCCGGCGGCACCGCGGCCCAGGTCGAGGCCGGCACCACCGGCGCGGTCGCCGCGCGCAACGTCTCCTCGGAGGCGATGGCCGCCGACGGCGCCGCCATCCCGACGGCCCAGACGGCCACCACCCCGACCGAACAGCCGACCGGAACCGCAGCTGCGCCCGCTCCGGCCGCTCCGGCCGCCCAGTAACGATACGCGAGAGCCCCAAAGACCATGGCCACCGCAGCTGCGAACCTCGCCCACGACCACGACGGGCAACATGACCACAAGCCGGGTTTCTTCACCCGCTGGTTCCTGTCGACCAATCACAAGGACATCGGCACCCTCTATCTGATCTTCGCCATCATGGCGGGCATCGTCGGCGGCGCCCTGTCGGGGCTCATCCGCTGGGAACTGGCCGAGCCGGGCATCCAGATCTTCCGTGAAGGCTCGGGCGTCTCGCTGCTGGGCCTCGTCGAGCAGACCAAGCACGGCTACAACGTCGTCGTCACCGGCCACGCCCTGATCATGATCTTCTTCATGGTCATGCCGGCGATGATCGGCGGCTTCGGCAACTGGTTCGTGCCGATCATGATCGGCGCGCCGGACATGGCCTTCCCGCGCATGAACAACGTGTCGTTCTGGCTGCTGGTCGCCTCCTGGGTGCTGCTGATCACCTCGCTGTTCGTCGACGGCGGCCCGGGCAAGGGCTTCGGCGGCGGCTGGACGGCCTATCCGCCGTTGTCGACCGTGGGCCACCCCGGCCCGGCCTTCGACCTGGCGATCTTCGCCCTCCACGTCGCGGGCGCCAGCTCGATCCTCGGCGCGATCAACTTCATCACCACCATCTTCAACATGCGCGCCCCGGGCATGACCCTGCACCGCATGCCGCTGTTCGCCTGGTCGGTGCTGATCACCGCCTTCCTGCTGCTGCTGTCGCTGCCCGTCCTAGCCGGCGCCATCACCATGCTGCTGGCCGATCGCAACTTCGGCACCAGCTTCTTCGACCCGGCCGGCGGCGGCGATCCGGTCATGTACCAGCACCTGTTCTGGTTCTTCGGCCACCCCGAGGTCTACATCCTGATCCTGCCGGGCTTCGGCATGATCTCGCACATCGTCTCGACCTTCTCGAAGAAGCCGATCTTCGGCTACCTCGCCATGGCCTACGCCATGGTGGCCATCGGCTTCGTCGGTTTCATCGTCTGGGCGCACCACATGTACACCGTCGGCATGAGCGTGAACCTGCGCGCCTACTTCATCGCCGCGACCATGATCATCGCCGTGCCCACGGGCGTGAAGATCTTCAGCTGGATCGCGACCATGTGGGGCGGTTCGATCAGCTTCAAGACGCCGATGCTCTGGGCCATCGGCTTCATCTTCCTGTTCACCGTCGGCGGCGTGACCGGCGTGGTCCTGTCCAACGCCGGCATCGATTACGCCCTGCACGACACCTACTATGTCGTGGCCCACTTCCACTACGTCCTGTCGCTGGGCGCCGTGTTCGCCATCTTCGCCGGCTTCTACTACTGGTTCGAGAAGATGTTCGGCGTGAAGTACAACGAGTTCCTCGGCGCCGCTCACTTCTGGATCATGTTCATCGGCGTGAACCTGGTGTTCTTCCCGCAGCATTTCCTCGGCCTGCAGGGCATGCCGCGCCGCTACGTCGACTATGCCGACGGCTACACCCTGTGGAACCAGGTGTCGTCGGTCGGCTATGTCGTCACCATCGTCGGCGTCGGGGTCTTCCTCGTCATGCTGGCCGAGGCGGCGATCCGTCGTCGTCCGGGCGTGGCCAACCCGTGGGGCGAAGGCGCCACGACCCTGGAGTGGACCCTGTCCTCGCCGCCGCCGCACCACCAGTTCAACGAACTGCCGGTGGTCAAGGGCGACGACCACTAGGTCCGGTCCGTTTGGAACGATAAAAACCGGGGGCCGCTCCTGCACAGGGAGCGGCCCTCAGACGTTAGAAAGCCCATGCCCTCACCCGCCGCCGCCTCGACCATCTCCACCGCCCAGCCGGAAGACTTCTTCCAGCTGCTGAAGCCGCGCGTGATGTCGCTGGTGATCTTCACGGCGGTGACCGGCCTGGTCGTGGCCGACGGGGCGATCGGCTGGCTGACGGCGGCCATCGCCATCCTGTGCATCGCCGTCGGCGCCGGCGCCGCCGGGGCGCTGAACATGGCGCTGGAGGGCGAGACCGACGCCCTGATGCGCCGCACGCGCGGCCGGCCGGTGGCGGCGGGGCGGGTATCGCGCCAGGACGCCATGACCTTCGGCGTCATACTGTCGATCTTTTCGGTCATGCTGCTGGGCATGGCGACCAACTGGCTGGCCGGCGGCCTGCTGGCCATGACCATCGTCTACTACGCCGGCTTCTACACCCTGCTGCTGAAGCGGCGGACGCCCCAGAACATCGTCATAGGCGGGGCGGCCGGGGCCTTTCCGCCGGTGATCGGCTGGGCGGCGGCGACCGGCTCGACGCCGTGGCAGGCCTGGCTCCTGTTCCTGATCATCTTCCTGTGGACCCCGCCGCACAGCTGGGCCCTGGCCCTGTATTCGGCCGGCGACTACGCCAAGGCCGGAATCCCCATGATGCCGGTGGCGCGCGGGGCGAAATCGACCCGGCTGCAGATCCTGCTCTACAGCCTTGTCTTCGTCCCCGTCGCCGTCGCGCCGGGGCTGACGGGCATGGGCGGGCCGGTCTATCTGGTCGTCTCGATCGCCGGCGGGCTCGGCTTCCTGTTCTTGGCTGCGCGGCTGTGGCGCTCCCGGGCCGGGGACGAGCCCGACAAGGCCGAGGCCGTGGGGCGAGAGGCCGCATTGTATGATGTCCGCGCCGAGGCCAAACCGGCGCGTAACCTGTTCGCCTTCTCGATCCTGTATCTGATGGCCTTGTTCGCGGCCCTTCTGGTCGAGAGTCTGACGCCAACGATGAGCCTGTAGCCGCCATGATGCGCCTGACCCCGGAACAAATGGCTTCGCGCAAGAAGCGCAATCTCGCCCTCGCCGCCGTGCTGGTGGCCTTCATCGTGCTGGTTTTCACCACCACGGTGCTCAAGCTGGCGGGCAATATGGAACAGCGTCAGGCGACGGTCGCGGCGGGCCAGCCCGTCGCCCCGGCCGGGTGAGGCGTCGCGCGATGGACCGCAAGAACCTGATCGCCATCGCCTGCGTCCTCGGCGTCATGGGCATGACCGGCGCCTCCTTCGCCGCCGTGCCGCTGTACAGGATGTTCTGCCAGGTGACCGGTTTCGACGGCACGGTCAGCAAGGCCGAAAAGGCGCCGGATACGGTGCTGGACGAGACGGTGCTGATCCGCTTCGACACCAATGTGCGCGGCCTGCCGATGACCTTCCGCGCCGAGCAGGTCAGCCAGCGGGTGCGCATCGGCGAGACCGGCATGGCCTTCTTCGACGTCACCAACACCTCGGACCAGCCGATCCACGCCACGGCCTCCTACAATGTCGTGCCGGAGCGGGCCGGACCCTATTTCCAGAAGCTGCAGTGCTTCTGTTTCGAGGGTCAGACGATCCAGCCCGGCGAGACGATGAAATTCCCGGTCCAGTATTTCGTCGCCCCGGAGATGGCCACCGACCGCGAGAGCCGCGGCGTGCGCGAGATCACGCTCAGCTACACCTTCTACCCGACCAAGGGGGCCGACCTGGCCGCAAACGCGGCGCCAGCCACTGGCGCGGCCGGATAGCGGGCGCTATAGCCTGCCCCAACCCGCTTCTCGACCGTTGCAAGAGACACAGATGGCCGACGCCCACGCCACTCCGCATCACGACTACCATCTGGTGAACCCCAGCCCGTGGCCGCTGGTGTCATCGATCGCGACCGTCGTCCTGATGATCGGCGCCGTGGTGTGGATGAAGGGCCTGGTTCCGGCCGATTCGGGTCCCGTCGCCCTCGCCCTGTTCGGCGACGGACAGGCGGCCCTGTTCTTCGCCGGTCTCGCCGGCGTGCTGGTCTCCATGGCCGGCTGGTGGACGGATGTGATCAAGGAAAGCCGCGCCGGCGACCACACCCCGGTCGTCTCGCTGGGCCTGCGCTACGGCATGATCCTGTTCATCGCCTCCGAGGTGATGTTCTTCGCCGCCTTCTTCTGGATCTTCTTCGAGATGGCGATCTTCAACGAGGCGCGCGCCCATGTGCCGGAGATCGGCAACTGGGCCGAGACCGCCGCCGCCTGGTCGACCTGGCCGCCGCGCGGCATCGAGGTGCTGGACGCCTGGCAGCTGCCGCTGCTCAACACCCTGATCCTGCTGCTCAGCGGCACGACCGTGACCTGGGCGCACCACGCCCTGCAGGTCGGCGACCGCAAGGCGACCAAGATCGGCCTCGCCATCACCGTGGCCCTCGGCGTGCTGTTCACCGCCATCCAGGCGTACGAGTACCAGCACATCCTGCATGAGAACCTGTTCTTCAACGAAGAGGCGCTGAACTCGGGCCTGTACGGTTCGATCTTCTTCATGGCGACC
Source organism: Pseudomonadota bacterium (assembly GCA_034189955.1). Taxonomy (GTDB): domain Bacteria; phylum Pseudomonadota; class Alphaproteobacteria; order Caulobacterales; family Caulobacteraceae; genus Brevundimonas. The sequence goes on from JAXHTU010000031.1 coordinate 29,467, forward strand.
GGCTTCCACGGCTTCCACGTCCTGATCGGCACCATCTTCCTGACCGTCGGCCTGCTGCGCCTGCTGGCCGGCCAGATGAGCCCGGAAAAGCATTTCGGCTTCGAGGCCGCGGCCTGGTACTGGCATTTCGTGGACGTGGTCTGGCTGTTCCTGTTCGCCTTCGTCTACGTCGCCTTCGGGTGACGCAGGGGACTCCCGTTCCAGACCTTCAGCCGGCGCGGATCGACCCGATCCGCGCCGGTCTGCTTTGCCGCTGCCCGAACTGCGGCAAGGGCCCCCTGTTCGCCGGCTTCCTCGAGGTGACGCCGCGGTGCCGCGCCTGCGGCTTCGACTTCACCGGGCTGAACACCGGCGACGGCGCCGCCGTCTTTGTGATGCAGATCGCCGGGGCGCCGGTGGTGTTCGGGGCCCTGTTCGTGCAGATCGCGTACAATCCGCCGATCTGGGCCATGCTGCTGGTCGCCCTGCCGCTGGTCGCCGGGCTGTCGCTGGGCCTGATGCGGCCGGGCAAGGGCGTGATGATCGCCCTGCAGATGCGCAACCGGACGGAGCGCACCTGATGCGCCGCTTTCCGTGGATTCTGACGATCGCCTCGGCCCTGTTGCTGGGCCTGCTGGTCTGGCTGGGCGTCTGGCAGGTGCAGCGGCTGCAGTGGAAGCAGGAGCTGATCGCCCAGGCCGGGGCGGCGGCGTCCCTTCCGCCGGCGGCCCTGTCGGAGGTCCTTGGCTCGGCCAATGTCGAATTTCGCAAGGTGTCCCTGGTCTGCCCCGGACTGGCCAGCGCGCCCTATGTGGAACTGCAGTCGATCCAGCAGGGCCAGGCCGGCGTGCGCCTGATCTCCGCCTGTCGCGATCCCGGCTACGGCCCGACCCTGCTGGTCGATCGCGGCTTCGTCGCCGATGTCGTCTCCGCCCGGCCGCCGGTCGCCGCCAGCGAGACGCCGGTGCGGCTGGTCGCCGAGGTGCGCGAGACGCCGGCCCCGGGGCCGATGGCCCTCGCCGCCGAGGGCCGCCGCTTCTACGCCCGCGACAACGCCGCCATGGCCCGGGCGCTCGGGGTCGAAGGCCCGGTCGCCCCCCGGACCCTGTTCGCCCTGACTTCGTCCAATCCCGACTGGCTGGCCCTGACCCCGTCCGCGCCGCCGGCCGCCTTCTCCAACAACCATCTCGGCTATGCGATCACATGGTTCGGACTGGCGCTGACCCTGGCGGCTTTCTATATCGCCCTGCTCCGCCGCAAACTGACCCCGCCGTCCGCGACCAGCCGCGCGGACGACGACCGGGAAGAGAGACCCTCCTGACCGCCCAGCTACACACCCTGTCCAATGGCGTCCGCGTCGTCTGCGACCCGATGCCCGGCCTGCGCACCCTGGCCCTGACCGTCGCCGTGCGCGGCGGGGCCAAATGGGAGGACGAGGCCCGCTCCGGCTGGTCCCACTGTCTCGAACACCTCGTCTTCAAGGGCGCCGGCGACATGGGCGCGCGCGAGATCGTCGAGCGCATCGAGGCCGAGGGCGGCTCGCTCAACGCCTCGACCGGCTATGAGCGCACCAGTTTCGAGGTCCGCGCCCTCGACGGCTCCTTGCCGCTGGCCATGCAGGTGCTGTCCGATCTGGTGTTCCGCCCGACCCTCGATCCCGACGAGATCGAGCGCGAGAAGGATGTGGTGGCGCAGGAGATCGCCGAGGCCTTCGACACCCCCGACGACCACGTCTTCGAAATGGCCCAGACCCGGGCCTTCGACGGCCAACCGCTGGGCCGGCCGATCCTCGGCTCCGTCGCCAGCCTGAAGCCGATCACCCGGGCCTCGATCAGCGACTGGCGCGCTCGCCTGTATTCGCCCGACCGGATGGTGGTCGCGGCCTCCGGCGCGGTCGACGAGACCGAGCTGCTGGCCCTGGCCGAGCGCTGGTTCGGCGGCGAGACGGCGACGCCGGCCCAGACCCCGGACGCGCCGCGCTTCACCGGCGGCCACGCCGCCCTGACGCGCCGCATC
>JAXHTU010000032.1:0-29620 GCA_034189955.1 Pseudomonadota bacterium
ACTATCGGCTCGGGGCCCTGGGCTGGCTCGCCCATCCCGGCCTCAGCGCTGAATCGCCTGACAAGGTTTCGGGCAACTACGGCCTGATGGACCAGATCCAGGCCCTGCGCTGGGTGCGGGACAATATCGCGGCCTTCGGCGGCGACCCCGGCAATGTGACCATCGCCGGCGAGTCCGCCGGCGCCCTCAGCGTCCTGTACCTGATGGCGGCGCCCGAGGCGCGCGGCCTGTTCCACCGCGCCATCGCCCAGAGCGGCTATATGATCACCCAGCCGGAGCTGCGGAACGGATCCTGGGCGGACTGGCCCGACGCCGAGACCCTGGGCGTCTCGCTGGCCGGCGCCCTCGGCGCCGCCGACCCGGCCGCGCTCCGGGCGATGAGCGCCCAGGCGATCGTCGACGGCACGGCGCGCACGGCCTGGTTCCCGCTCGGCAATGTCGACGGCCGCCTGCTGCCGCGCCAGCTGATCGAGACCTTCGACCGGGGCGAACAGGCGCCCGTGCCGGTCCTCGCCGGCTACAACGAGGGCGAGATCCGCTCGCTTCGCTTCCTGTTGCCGCCGGCCCCGGCCGACGCCGCGGCCTATGAGAGCGAAATCCGGGCGCGCTACGGCGATCTCGCCGACGATTTCCTCGCCCTCTACCCGGCAGGGACGCTGCCGGACAGCATGTTGGAGACGACGCGGGACGCCATGTACGGCTGGGCGGCCGAGCGGTTGGCAGCGAGCCAGACCGCGCTCGGCGTGCCGGGCTTCCTCTACTATTTCGATCACGGCTATCCGGCCGCGGAGCAGGCGGGATTCCGCGCCTTTCACGGCTCCGAGATTCCGTTTGTCTTCGGCACGACGGAAGCGACGCCGTCGTGGTGGCCCCCCGCGCCGCGGACCGCGCCGGAACGACGCCTGTCTGACGCCATGTCGGCCTACTGGGCGACCTTCGCCCGGGACGGGGCGCCCCGGGCCGCGGGCGAGGCGGCATGGCGACCCTACGGCCAGGACCGGGCCTATATCGCCTTCGAAGAGCAGCCGCGCCTGCGGGCCGGCCCGCCGAACGGCTACGCGCTCCATGATGCGGTGGTTTGCCGGCGCGCCCGAAACGGCCTTGCCTGGCACTGGAACGTGGGCGTCATCGCGCCGCCCCTGCCGCCTCCGTCGCCCGGATGTGAGCGTCGTTCAATGACGAACAGCCGCTGACCTTGCCGTTCTAAACGGCCAAGCGAGAACGAACCCCTTGGGGGAAAGCCTGAATTGTCTTGAAAATTCAGACCCGAGAGTGGCTCCGCGGGTAGGATTCGAACCTACGACCAGCCGATTAACAGTCGGCTGCTCTACCACTGAGCTACCGCGGAACACTTCCCCTCGGGGAGGCGGGCGCTATAGCAGCGCGAGTCAGGCTCACGCAACGGGAAATATCCGATTGGCCGTAATCCCCATCGACGATCCGGACGACGCGCGCGTCGCCTCCTTCCGCGACATCCGCGAGCGCGACCTGACCGGCCGTCAGGGTCTGTTCGTGGCCGAAGGCGAGGTGGTGTTGCGGGTGCTGGCCTCGCGGGCGTCCCTGTGCCGCCCGGTCGCCGCCCTGGTTGCGGAAAAGCGGATCGCCGCCCTCGCCGATATCCTCGACACCCTGCCGCCCGGGATCCCGGTCTATTCGGCGGCCCAGCCGGTTCTCGACGGCGTCGCCGGATTCCATCTGCATCGCGGCATTCTCGCCCTCGGCCACAAGCCGGGCGCCCGGCCCCTGGACGAAACGCTCGCCAACCTGGACGGGGAGGCTGTCGTGGTGCTCGCCTGCGGCATCGGCAATCACGACAACATGGGCGGGATCTTCCGCGCCGCCGCCGCCTTCGGCGCCGCCGCCGTGCTGCTGGACGACCAGTGCTGCGACCCGTTCTACCGCAAGGCCATCCGCGTCTCGGTCGGCGCCGTGCTGCGCACCCCCATGTCCACCGGTCTCGCCGCCGTCGATCTGGTCGACGCGCTGAAGGCCGCGAATTTCCGCGTCCTGGCCATGACCCCCGCGTCAGCGTCGCCGCTGCATCTTTCGCCGCGCGGCGGACGGGTCGCTATCGTGCTCGGAGCCGAGGGGCCGGGCCTGCCGCGGGACCTGCTGACGCGCTGCGAGCCGGTCGGCATTTCGATGTCCGGCGGATTCGATTCCCTCAATGTGGCCACCGCCGGGGCCATAGCCCTGCATCATTTCACCCGATAGGCGAGCAACCTTCACCAATCCGCGATTAACGCTTCGTACATCTTGATGAACGGCGTGATCTGTGGCGCTGTGCCGTGGTCCGGGGGAGTTGGGTTATGTTCGACAGCATTCTGTTTTTCGTCAGCCGCAATGCGCGGGTCGCGGTCACGGCCGCCATCGTCGCCGCGACGGTCGGCGCCGCCACCGTTATCGGGTGGATCACCGCGCCGGTCTGATCTGTCGTGAAAGTCGCGATGGAGGCCTGACCGAGAATCGAACTCGGGTGCGCGGATTTGCAGTCCGCTGCGTAACCACTCCGCCATCAGGCCGTAGCCCCCGTCTCCGGAAGGCCGCGTCGTCGCGAGGCGCGTTCGCTATCAGATCGGATTGTCGCCCGCAACGCACAGACCTATAAGCGCAGCAGATTTCCGGCGCCTTACCGCGCCTGCCCTTATTTAGGACTGCGACAGATGGATTTCGCCGCCGCGCGCAAGGTCATGGTGGACAGTCAGGTCCGCGTGAACGACGTCACCGACCGGGACCTGCAGGCGGCGCTGCTGGCCGTGCCGCGCGAGCGCTTTCTCCCCGCCGAGCGCGCCTTCGCCGCCTATGCCGAGATCGAGCCTGAAATCGCGGCGGGACGTCGACTGATGCTGCCGCGCGACCTGTCCAAACTGCTGATGGCGCTGCAACCGCGCGCCGGCGAGACGGCTCTGGCCATCGCCGCGCCCTATGCGGCCGCCGTGCTCGCCCAGATGGGACTGACGGTCACCGCCCAGGAAGCCGACGCCGCGGTGCTTGAGGTCGTGGCTCCGGCCCTGGCCGAAGCCGGCGTCGAGGGTGTGGCCGCGCCCTTCGCCGCCCCGGTCGGCGAGGGCTATGACCTGATCGTCTCCGAAGCCGCCACCCCGGTCCGGCCGGACGCCTGGCTGGCCGCCCTCAAGGTCGGCGGGCGCCTCGCCGTCGTCGAGCGCGATGGTCCGGCCGGCAAGGCCGTGCTCTATGTCAAAGGCGCCTCGGGCCTGTCCCGGCGCGAGCTGTTCGACGCGGCCCCGCCGGTGCTCGCCGAACTCGCCGCCGAGCCGGCCTTCGCCCTCTAGAGCCGCCGCCACGGACCTTGCGACGGCCTGCGTGAAAAAAACTTAACTGGTGCGGGAGGAAACCGTCCCGCATCAGGCCTATGGGATACACAGGGCGCGAGTCTTCCGCGCCAGGCAGGAACCATCATGCTGAAACGTTCGCGCGCGCTCGCCTCGGTCGCCCTCATCGCCGTCGTCTCCGGTCTGGCCGCACCGACGTGGGCCGACACCCTGCAGGAAGCGATCGCCCTGGCCTACCGGACGAACCCGTCCCTGCTGGCGCAGCGCGCCAACCAGCGGGCCCTCGACGAATCCATCGTCCAGGCCCGGGCCGGCCTGCGGCCGCAACTCGATGTCACCGCCACCAGCGGCTATTCCTGGAGCGAGAGCCCCGGTGGACTGCGCGACGTCGACACCAACGGCGACGGCATCCCCGACGCCACCCTCAACGTGCCCGCCTCGAACAGCGACAGCACCTCTGGCGGGCTCTCGATCGGCCTGTCGCAGACCATCTGGTCCGGCGGCCGTATCGGCCACGGCATCACCGCGGCCGAGGCCAACATCCTCGCCGGACGCGAGAACCTGCGCGATATCGAACAAACCGTCCTCGCCTCGGTCATCCAGGCCTATGCCGACGTGATCCGCGATACCGAGATCCTGAACATCCGGCAGTCCAACCTCGGCGTGCTGCAACGCCAGCTCGACGAATCCTCGGCCCGGTTCGAGGTCGGCGAGATCACCCGTACCGACGTGGCCCAATCGGAAGCCCGGCTGGCCCAGTCCGAGGCCGATCTGGCCAACGCCCAGGCCCAGCTTTCGGTCTCGCGCGCGGCCTATGCGGCGGTCGTCGGCCAGGCCCCCGCCGATCTCGCCCCGATGCCGGCCCTTCCCAACCTGCCCGGTGATTTCGACAGCGCTCTCGACGTCGCCCTGCTCGACAATCCCGGCATTCGCGCCGCCGGTTACAACCTGCGGGCCGCCGAAGCCAATGTCGCGGCGGCCAAGGCGGAGTACATGCCCTCGGCCCGGCTGACAGCCTCCTATGGCGGAGCCACCGCCGACCTCGGCAGCCCGGGCGACATCGCCGACAACACCAGCTTCACGGCGGGGGCCTCGATCTCGGTGCCGCTGTTCACCGGGGGGCTGAACGGCTCGCGCGTCGCCCAGGTCCGCGAACAGGCCAACATCGCCCAGATCAATCTGGAGGGCGAGCGCCGCAACACCCTGCAATCCGTCAGCTCGGCCTATGCCCAGTCGCTGTCGGCCCGCTCGACCCTGACGGCGGGGCTGGAAGCCGTCCGCGCCGCCACCGTGGCGGCCGAAGGCGTCCGCCAGGAGGCCCAGGTCGGCCTGCGCACCACCCTGGATGTGCTGAACCAGGAGCTGGAGCTGCGCAACGCCGAGGTCACCCTCGCCAGCGCCCGGCGCAACGAATACGTCGCCCAGGCCAATCTGCTGGCGGCCATGGGTCGACTGGAAGGGGCCGATCTGGATCCGACCCTGACGGTCTACGACCCGGTCGACAACTACGAGCGCGTGCGCAATCGCGGCGCCCTGCCGTGGGATGGCCTGATCGAAGCCATCGACCGGATCGCCGCGCCGCCGGTCGTTCCGGCCAATGACGCGGTGGACGCGCCGATCGACGCGCAACTGAAGTCCGAGATCATCCAGACCGCCCCCCGCGAATAGGGTCATCGTCCGGCCGCCCGTCGGGCGACCGGGCCGCTGAGCGTTAGTCCGGCGCATGAAAACGCCCGTTGATTCCAGCGGGCTGAGATGCGACGACAGCCGGGGTGGGGCAGGGGCCTGGTTCCACGCCGCCATCCGTTTTGATTTGCGTTCGCCGCGCCTCGGGGTTTCGACATGACCGACCAGACCGCCCAGGAACCGACGATGGAGGAGATCCTGGCGTCGATCCGCCGGATCATCTCCGAAGACGACGCACCGGCCGAGACCGCCCCGGCCGCGGCCGGGGAGACGCCGGCCCAATCCGATCCGGAGCCCGAGCCCGCCGCCACGGCCGAGGCCTCGCCCGACGTCGTCGAAGAACCGTCGGCGTCGCCTGAACCCGCCGCGGACGAGGATGTGCTCGAGCTGACCGACACCTATGAGGCCCCTGTCGAGGCCCCTGTGGCGGAGAGCATCGGCGACCTCGACGTCTCGCCGGCCCAGCCGGAGGTGGATCCCTTCCCGGTCGAGGCCGTCAGCGAATCGGCCTTCGCCCCCGAGCCCGAGCCGGCGCCCGAACCCGAACCGGATCGTAACGCCAAGGCCGCCGCTTCCGCCACCTCGACCGGTTATGACACCCTCGTCGGCGACAGCGCCGCGGCCAGCGCCGCCTCGGCATTCGCCGGACTGGCCTCCTCTCTCAAGAAGCCCGAGCCCATGGAACCCTCGACCCCTTCCGGCCCGACCCTCGACGAACTGGCCCGCGCCCTGCTGCGGCCGATGCTGAAGGAATGGCTCGACGCCAACCTGCCGGGCATCGTCGAGGCCGAGGTACGCAAGGAAGTCGAACGCATCGCCCGCTCCGCCGGCTAGCTTCACCTGCGACCTGATCGAGGCTAGATCATTCCGGGGCGGCTCCAGTCGGAGCCGCCCTTCTTCTTTGCAGTAAGACCCACCTCATGCTCGACAAGACCTTCGACCCGAAAGCCGCCGAACCCCGCCTCTACGCCGCCTGGGAAGACAGCGGCGTGTTCGCGCCGCGCCAGGACACCGCGGCCGAGGCTTATTCGATCGTCATTCCGCCGCCGAACGTGACCGGCTCGCTGCACATCGGCCATGCGCTGAACAACACCCTGCAGGACATCCTCGCCCGCTATCACCGGATGAAGGGCAAGGCGGTGCTGTGGCTGCCCGGCACCGACCACGCCGGCATCGCCACCCAGATGGTGGTCGAACGCCAGCTGGCGGCGTCCGGCAACGAGAGCCGGCGCGACATGGGCCGGGACGCCTTCGTGGCCAAGGTGTGGGAATGGAAGGCCGAGAGCGGCGGGACCATCGTCCAGCAACTGCGCCGCCTCGGCGCCAGCTGCGACTGGAGTCGCGAGCGCTTCACCCTCGACGAGGGGCTCAACGCCGCCGTGCGCAAGGTCTTCGTCCAACTGCACAAGGAAGGGCTGATCTATCGCGACAAGCGGCTGGTCAACTGGGACCCGCATTTCCAGACCGCCATCTCCGACCTCGAGGTCGAGCAGCGCGAGATGGACGGGTCCTACTGGCATTTCGCCTATCCGCTGGCCGACGGCGTCACCTATGAACACCCGGTCGCCTTCGACGACGACGGCAAGGCCACGGGGTGGGAGACGCGCGATCACATCGTCGTCGCCACCACCCGGCCCGAAACCATGCTGGGCGACACCGGCGTGGCCGTGCACCCGGACGACGAGCGGTACGCCGGCCTGATCGGCAAGTTCGTCACCCTGCCGATCGTCGGCCGCCGCATCCCGATCGTCGCCGACGCCTACGCCGACCCCGCCAAGGGCTCGGGCGCGGTCAAGATCACGCCGGCGCACGACTTCAACGACTTCCAGGTCGGCAAGCGGGCCGGGCTGGCGGCCCTGAACGTAATGGACGCCTTCGGCCGCATCACGGCCGCCGACACCCCTGACGTGCCGTCCGACTACGAAGGCATGGACCGCTTCGCCGCCCGCAAGGCCATCGTCGCTCTCGCAGAGGAGCAGGGCTGGCTCAAGGAGATCGAGAAGACCCGCCACGTCATCCCGCACGGCGACCGCTCCGGCGTGGTCATCGAGCCGTGGCTGACGGACCAGTGGTACGTCGACGCCCACACCCTCGCCCAGCCGGCGCTCAAGGCCGTGGAGCAGGGCGACACGGTGTTCGAGCCGAAAAGCTACGAGAAGATCTATTTCGAATGGCTGCGCAACATCGAGCCCTGGTGCATCTCCCGCCAGCTCTGGTGGGGCCACCGCATTCCCGCCTGGTATGGTCCGGACGGGACCATCTTCGTCGAGGAGAATGAGGACGACGCCCGCGCCGCCGCCCGCGACCACTACGGGGCCGAGACGGCCCTGACCCAGGACGAGGACGTCCTCGACACCTGGTTCAGTTCCGCCCTCTGGCCGTTCTCCACCATGGGCTGGCCGGAGAAGACCGAAGACCTCGAGCGCTTCTATCCGACCTCCGATCTCGTCACCGCCGCAGACATCATCTTCTTCTGGGTCGCCCGGATGATGATGATGGGACTTCACTTCATGGATGAGGTTCCGTTCAAACGGGTCATCATCAACGGCCTGGTGCGCGACGAGAAGGGCCAGAAGATGAGCAAGTCGAAGGGGAACGTCATCGACCCCCTGACCATCATCGACGAGCTCGGCGCCGACCCGCTGCGCTTCACCATGGCCATCCTGTCGGGCACGCGCGACATCAAATTGTCACGCCAACGCATTGAAGGTTATCGCAACTTCGGCACCAAGCTTTGGAACGCCGCCCGCTTCTCCCAGATGAACGAGGCGCGCCGCGTCGAGGGCTTCGACCCGGCCGCCGTCGACCAGACCATCAACCGCTGGATCCGCGGCGAGCTGACGAAGGCGGAGCGGCAGGTCTCCACGGCCATCGAAGCCGGCCGGTTCGATGACGCCGCCTCGGCCCTCTACCGCTTCGTCTGGAACGTCTTCTGCGACTGGTATCTGGAGCTGGCCAAGCCGGTCTTCATGGGGGCGGACGAGGCGGCCAGGGCCGAGACCCGGGCCATGACGGCCTGGACCCTCGACCAGACGCTGAAGCTGATGCACCCGGTCATGCCCTTCATCACCGAGGAGCTGTGGGCCCAGCTGGCCGCCGACGGCGCCCCGCGCGCCGAGGCGACCCTGATCGGCACCGCCTGGCCCGACCTGCCCGAGACCTTCATCGATCCGGCGGCCGAGGCCGAGATCGGCTGGCTGGTCGACCTCGTCACCGAGATCCGGGCCCTGCGCGCCGAGATGAACCTGGCGCCGTCGGCCAGGCCGCCGCTGACCTTCGTCGCCCCGGACGGCGCGACGTCGGATCGCATCGCCCGTCACCGCGATCTGATCCTGACCCTCGCCCGGGTGTCGGAGGTGGCGACCGCCGACGCCGCCCCGGCCGGAGCGGTGACGATCGTCTCCGGCGGCGCCACGGCGGCCCTGTCGCTGGCGGGCATCATCGATCTCGCCGCCGAACGCGCCCGGCTGGAGAAGGAAATCGCCGCCTTCGACAGCGACATCGGTCACGTCAACAAGAAGCTCGGCAATCCGAACTTCGTGTCCCGCGCCGCCCCCGAGGTCGTCGACGAGCAGCGCGAGAAACTGGCCGAGGCCGAGGCCGGCAAGGCGCGTCTGCAGGCCGCCCTGGCCCGTCTGGACGCGGTGGGGTGAGCCGGACGCGCCTCGACCAGCTGCTGGTCGCCCGCGGTCTGGCCGAGAGCCGGTCCAAGGCGAGGGCGGCAATCGACGCCGGCGGGGTCACACTCGACGGCGCCCCGGCGACCTCGGCGTCCCGGATGGTCGACGACGACGCGGTCGTGACCTATGCCGACGCCCACCGCTGGGTCGGACGCGGGGCGCTCAAGCTGGATCACGCCCTGACGCTGTGGCCGGTCGCGGTCGAGGGCCGCGCGGTGTTCGACATCGGCGCCTCGACCGGCGGCTTCACCGAGGTCTGCCTTGAACGCGGCGCGGCGCGCGTCTTCGCCGTCGACGTCGGCTCCGGCCAGATGCATCCCCGCGTCGCCGCCGATCCGCGGGTGATCAATCTCGAACAGACGGACGCGCGCGACCTGACGCCGGCGCTGATTCCCGAGCCGCCGGGCCTGATCGTCTGCGACGCCAGCTTCATCGGCCTGGCCAAGGTCCTGCCCGCCGCCCTCGCCCTGGCCGCGCCGGGGACCGATCTCGTCACCCTGGTGAAGCCGCAGTTCGAGGCCGACCGGCCCGGCGCCGGCAATCGCCGCGGCGTGGTCAAGGACCCGGCCGCGCATCAGGCCGCCGTCGCCTCGGTCTCCGCATGGCTGGAAGGGCAGGGGTGGGCGGTGCAGGCGACGACGGAAAGCCCCATCACCGGCGCCGACGGCAATATCGAATTCCTGCTCTGGGCGACGCGGGCCGGGTAGGACCCAAACTCGCGCTCAAGCAGCGAGCGCCCGCCTCCCGGAGCGTCGGGCCGCAAGGCCCGCGCTCAAGCAGCGAGCCGCCGCGCGGCGAGCGTTAGCGCGCCCTCTTTCAAAGTGGAAAAACCCCCGGTGGATTGCTCCACCGGGGGTCTCCGTCACATCGCCGATCGACAGGGGGGCTGAAAATAATCGGCGACGCGATTCGGTCAGTAGCGGTCCGGGCAGGACTGCTCGTAACGGGTGACGAGGCGTCCGCTGCGGTCATAGCTGCGGGTCTCGATGGTGCGGCAGGCATAGGACTCGGGGCCATAGCCTGACTGATAGCGATCGGTGCTGTAGCCACGGTCATAGTCATAGCCCGACCGTTCGGACTCATACCGGTCGTAACCGTAGGCCTGGGACTGGTAGCCATAGGTCTGCTGCTGACTGTAGCCATAGCCGCCGCGGTCATCGTAGCGGCTGTCCGTCGGATAGCCGTAACGGTCATCATAGCGGCTGTCGCCGTACGGGCTGTTCCCGTACTGGCTGTCGCCATAGCGGTAGTCCGAGCCGTAACGGTCGCAGTCGCGGGCCGAGCTGCCGCCGACGCCGGCGCCGACCGCTGCGCCGAGGACGCCGCCCAGGACGCTGCCTTCCGTGCGGCGACCGCGCGCGCCCAGTTGCGACCCGACGACGGCGCCGAGCACCCCGCCGACGACCGCGCCGCCGGCCTGGCGATTGTTGCGGCTGTCGCGGCATTCGTCCTGACCATAGCGGCCGTCGCGGTAGCGATCGTCGTAGCCGTACCGGTCATCCTGGCCGTACCGGTCAGCCTGCGGATAGCGGTTGTTGTAATCGTACGGCTGGCTGTAGGCGCCCGTGCCGTAGTTCTGCGGCCCCTGATAGGGATAGGACTGGGCCGAGGCCGAAGCCGGGGCCAGCAACATGCCGGCGGCGACGGCGGCGGAGGTGACGGGCAGGCGGGCGAACATCGTATCGATCCTGGACTCGGTTGCGGAGATGAAGGCCGAACGAACGGCACCCCGGTCTGTTGCAAACACTCTTAAGGCCGCGAAGCTGAACGGCCTTTGAGTGCGTCGTTCATCTTCGTTCAGGTTTCGCCCGGGACGCGGAAGCCCTAGAAGCGCGCGATGACGGAAACGCTGACCATCGCGCGCGTGGGCGCCCAGGGCGACGGGATCGCCGAGACGCCGGCCGGCCCGGTGTTCGCCCCCCTGACACTGCCTGGCGAAATCGTGCGCGCGGAGGTCCGCGACGGCCGCGCCGAAGCGGTCGAGATCGTCACCGCCAGCCCAGACCGGATCGCGCCCGTCTCGCCGCAGTACGGCGATTGCGGCGGTTGTTCGCTGCAGCACTGGGCCAGCGGCCCCTATCTGGACTGGAAGAGCGAACAGGTTCGCCTCGCCCTCGCCCGGGAAGGGATCGATACGGACATCGAGCCGACCGTCGCGGTGCCGCCGGGCACGCGCCGCCGCCTCGCCTTGCACGCCCGGCGCGGCGAGGACGGCCGCGTCATCCTCGGCTTCAAGGCGCGCAAGAGCTGGCGGCTGGTCGAGGTCAACGCCTGCCCCGTGGCCGATCCCCGGCTGGTCGCGGCCTTCCCGGCCCTGGCGCGGGTGGCCGAGCCCTTCCTCGAACACGCCAAATCCGCCCCGACCCTGCATGTGACCCTTACGCTGACGGGGCTCGACGTCGACGTCACCGGCGTCGAACGGCGCAGCGGCGGCCTGTCCCGCGACGCCCAGATGCGGGCCATCCAGGCGGCGGGCGCGGCCGATCTGGCGCGGCTCAGCCTCGCCGGCGACACGCTGGTGATGTCGCGCCAGCCCCAGGTCGCCTTCGGCCCGGCCTCCGTGCCCCTGCCGGCCGGCGGCTTCCTCCAGGCCGTGCCCGAGGCCGAGGCGGCCATGGTCGCCCGCGCCGTCGCGGCGGTGCGCGGGGCGAAGAAGATCGCCGACCTGTTCTGCGGCGCCGGGACCTTCACCTTCCCCCTGGCCACGGTCGCGCCGGTGCTGGCCGCCGATTCCGCCGCCGCCTCCATCGCCGCCCTCAAGGCCGGCGTCGGCACGGCGAAAGGTTTGAAGCCGATCACCGCCGAGGCGCGCGACCTGTTCCGCCGGCCGATGGCGCCGTACGATCTGCGCGGCTGCGACGCCATCGTGCTGGACCCGCCCCGCGCGGGCGCGCTGGACCAGACCACCCAGCTCGGCGTGACCAGGGCGCACACCGTCGTCTATGTCTCCTGCAATCCGGTCACCTTCGCCCGCGACGCCCGCGTGCTGATCGACGCCGGCTTCCGGCTTGAGCGGGTCACCCCGGTCGACCAGTTCCTCTGGTCCGCCCATGTCGAACTGGCTGGGGTGTTCCGCCGCTAGGGCGCCAGCGCCGCCGCCACGCGCGCCTGGAAGTCCGGCTGCCGGCCCACGTCGTTGTGGCCGGCTTCGGGAAAGACCAGCCGCTCGACCCGCACGCCACGCTGTTCCAGTTCCCGCGCCAGGGTGCGGCTCAGCGCGGGCGCCAGGGTCTCGTCGCGGCCGGCCTCCAGCACCACCACCTTGCCGTCAAATCCCTCCAGCGCGGCCGGGACATCGATCGAAGCCAGCGCCGGGGCCAGGGTGATGCGCACGAACGGCCGCATCAGTCCGGCCTGCTGGTTGATGGCGGCGCGGGCCCCGGGCGTGGTGGTCTCCAGGACCAGATAATCGGCCCGCGCCTTCACCGCCGCATCGGTGCAGACGATCCCGCCCAGCGAATGCCCCCAGGCGATGAGCGGCCGCCCCTCGGCGTCGGCCTGGGCCCGGGCGGTCGCGGCCATGACGGCCCCGGCGGCGGCGAAATGGGCGAAATCCGCCTCGCCGCCGGTCTCGCCATAGCCCGGATAGTCGAACATCAGCACGTCGCCGAACGGCGCCAGCTTGGCCGCGGCCGAGCCGCCGGCGCTGCTGCGCCGGAACAGGTTGCCGCCGCAGAACAGGATCAACGGACGCGGCGCAGTGACCGCGCGGACGCGGGTCGCGGCGATGGTTCCGCCGACATAGGGCAGGGACAGGGTCTCCGCGCCCTCCGGCGGCGGGTTTGACGGCAGCACCACCTGCTGCTGCGCGACGCGCGCCTCGGGCCAGAAGAAGGCGTCCTCCGGCACATCGACGGAAATACAGGCCGCGAGCGCCGCCGCGGCCCCCGCGATGAAAACCAGCTTCAAACCGCGTGACGTCATCGCCGGATCCCCGTTTCGCCGATTACGCCCCGGATGCGGACACCTGTCCAGCCCCGACTCAGGCGGCGTCCTCGAACAGGTCCCGCTGCTTCCTCATCCCAGGCGGCACGCGGAACTTCGTCTCGTCCAGCACATGTCGCGGCCCGTCCAGTCCATAGCGTTTGATCGCCGCCCTGAACCGGGCGGCGATCAACTCGGCGACCGGCCCCGTCCCCTTCATCCGCTGGTTCCAGTCGGGATCGTAATCCCGACCGCCGCGCGTCTGGCGGATCAGCGACATGACCCGCGCCGCCCGCTCCGGCCGCGCGTCGGCCAGCCATTCGCGGAACAGGTCCTTGATCTCCAGCGGCAGGCGCAGCGTCACATACATGGCGGACGTCGCCCCCGCCTTGGCCGCCGCCTCCAGCACCGCCTCCAGCTCGTGGTCGTTCAGGCCCGGGATGACCGGCGCGAAGCCGACCCCGACCGGACACCCCGCCTCGGCCAGCCGGCTGATCGCCTCCAGCCGTTTCGCCGGCGTCGAGGCGCGCGGCTCCATGGCCCGGGCCAGACCGCGGTCGAGGGTGGTGATCGAGACGAAGGCGGAGGCCAGCCCCTCGCGGCCCATCGGCCCGAGGATGTCGGCGTCGCGACCGATCAGCACCGACTTGGTGATGATGCTGAACGGATGGCGGAACCGCTGCATCACCTCGAGGATCGCCCGCGTCGATCCCAGCTCGCGCTCGACCGGCTGATAGGGATCGGTGTTGCCGCCTATGTGGATGCGCTTGCAGACATATCGCGGCTTGCAGAGCTCCTGCTCCAGCAGACGCGCGGCCTCGGGCTTGAAGAAGATCCGGCTCTCGAAATCCAGGCCCGGGGATAGGCCCATGAAGGCATGGGACGGACGGGCGTAGCAGTAGATACAGCCATGTTCGCAGCCCTTGTAGGGGTTGATGGACCGGTCGAAACCGATGTCCGGACTGGTGTTCTTCGCGATGATGGTCCGGGCGTGCTCGGGCGTCAGGGTGGTGCGCAGCGGCGCCGCCCCGGCGTCGTCGCCGGTCCAGCCGTCATCGAAGGCCTCGACGGTCTCCGGTTCGAATCGCCCGGTCGCGTTCGACCGCGCCCCCCGTCCCTTCGCCGCTTCTGCCATGGGGGGAAGATAGCAGCGACGCGGAACAAAGCAAGAACATTTCCCCCACGCCGGACGGGGACGATCGGTCTGGATTTCGCCAGCCCTGCTACGCCAAGGCTTCGCAGGGCATCCCGCTTCGCCCGGTTGTCTGGAGTGGACCTGTCCTGCGAAGCCCGTCAGGGCGAAGCAGGATGGTGCGGATGAGAGGACTCGAACCTCCACGCCTCGCGGCGCCAGAACCTAAATCTGGTGCGTCTACCAGTTCCGCCACATCCGCTCAGGTAGGGGACAAGCCTCTAATCGACGAGGCGGAAAAGCGAAAGGCCCGGGATCGCTCCCGGGCCTTGCTCGAACCGATCCGTCGGATCAGTCGTCTTTTCTGTCGGTCGGCGACGGGGCGCCCGGCATCGGCGGAACCGGTCCCGGAGGCGCGTCGGCGTCGAGTTCCGACACCTGGAAGATGCCGCGGCCGAGATGGCTCTTGCGGAAGCCGTACAGCAGATAAATCACCAGGCCGATGCCGCCCCAGATCGGCAGCACCATCTTGGCGTCGTGCGGCAGGTTCCAGAACAGGAAGGCGCAACCGGCCGCCGACAGCGGCGCGATGACCCACACCAGCGGCGTGCGGAACGGACGGCGCCGGTTGGGCTCCTTGACCCGCAGCATCATCACCGCGATCGACACCATGAAGAAGGCGAACAGGGTGCCCGAGTTCGAGATGTCGGCCAGCTGGCCGACCGGGAACAGGGCCCCGGCGATGGCCACGGCGATGCCGGTGAAGGCGGTGACGATATAGGGCGTCTTCCACTTCGGGTGGACCTTGGCCAGGCCTTCCGGCAGCAGGCCGTCGCGCGCCATCACGAAGAAGATGCGGGTCTGACCGTAGATCATCATCAGGATGACCGAGGGCAGGGCCAGCATGGCGGCGGTGCCGAGGGCGTTGCCGACGGCGGGGAAGTTGATCTCGCGCAGGACGTGGGCGAGGGCCTCGTTCGAGCAGACCAGCTGGTTGGCGTTCGCGGGCAGGGCGCAGGCGGCGATGAAGGCGGCCGAGCCGGGCTGGACCGCTTCACCCATGGAGCCGAGCACCGGCTGGGCGCCGATGGCCCCGACCGCGCCGACGGCGACGAACAGATAGAAGATGGTGCAGATCGCCAGCGAGCCGATCAGGCCGATGGGGACGTTGCGTTGCGGGTTCTTGGTCTCTTCCGCCGCCGTCGAAACGGCGTCGAAGCCGACATAGGCGAAGAAGATCGACGCCGCGGCGCCGATGATGCCCATGCCCGACGATTCGCCGAACAGGCCGTTCGGCGCGAAGGGCTGGAAGTTGGAGGCCTGGATCACCGGCAGGGTGAGGGCGATGAAGGTGGTCAGGGCGACGACCTTGATGGCCACCAACACGGCGTTGACGCGGGCGCTTTCCGTGGTGCCGACCATCAGCAGCACGGTGACGCCGAGGGCGACGATAATGGCCGGAACGTTGACGATGCCGACCGAGAAGTCCGGCGTCGGCATCCAGCCGTTCATGGTCCATGCCGGTCCGGCCTGGAACAGGTCTGGCCAGTCGAAGCCCATGGCGTTCTCGATCAGACCCAGCACATAGCCGGACCAGCCCACCGACACGGCCGAGGCCGCAACGGCGTATTCGAGGATCAGCGCCCAGCCGACCATCCAGGCCAGCAGTTCGCCCATCACGGCATAGGTATAGGTATAGGCCGAGCCCGAAACGGGGGCCATCGAAGCCAGTTCCGAATAGCAGAGCGCGGCCACGGCGCAGACGGCGCCCGCGATCACGAACGACCACATCATGCCAGGGCCGGCCTTCTGGGCGGCGGCGGCGGTCAGGACGAAAATTCCGGTGCCGATGATCGCCCCGACGCCGAGCAGCGTCAGCTGGACCGGCCCCAGAGAGCGATGAAGCGATTTTCTCTCGGCCGTGGCCAGGATCGCGTCGAGCGACTTAACGCGCCACATGAATTACCCCTCCGATATTCTTTGCCGCCCTCTGCGGCTTTGCGCGGGACGCTAGCGGCGCTTGTTCGCGCTGGCAACGCGGTTTCCGATCAGTGAACGACCGACGACGCTTTCATGACCCGGACCGTTGCGGGTAGACCGCATCCGATGTTGCCTGTCCACGCCGTCCTCGATGCGCTGAAGGCCGCCCTCGCCGCGACCAGCGCCGTGGTGCTCGCCGCCCCGCCGGGGGCCGGCAAGACCACGGTCGTGCCGCTGGCCCTGCTCGGCGAGGCCTGGCTGGGCGACGCCAGGATTCTGGTGCTCGAACCCCGGCGGCTGGCGGCGCGGGCGGCGGCCGAGCGCATGGCCTCGACCCTGCGTGAGAAGACCGGCGACACCGTCGGCTACCGGACCCGGCTGCAGAGCCGCATCGGCCCGGCGACCCGCATCGAGGTGATCACCGAAGGCGTGTTCACGCGGATGATCCTCGACGATCCCGCCCTCGAGGGCGTCGGCGCCGTGCTGTTCGATGAATTCCACGAGCGCAGCCTCGACGCCGACCTGGGCCTTGCCCTGGCGCGCGAGGCCCAGGGGCTGCTGCGCGACGACCTGCGCATCGTGGTCATGTCGGCCACGCTCGACATCGCCGGCGTGGCCCGGCTGCTGCACGACGCCCCCGTGATCGAGGCCGAGGGCCGGATGTTTCCGGTCGAGACCCGCTATCTCGGCCACAACCCCGCCGAACGGTTCGAGGACGCCATGGCCCGGGCGATCCTTCAGGCGCTGGGCGAGGAGACCGGCTCGGTGCTGGCCTTCCTGCCGGGGCAGGGCGAGATCCATCGCGTCGCCCAACGGCTGGCCGAGCGCCTGCGCGACCCCGCCGTCGATGTCGTCCCCCTGTACGGCGCCCTCGACAAGGCGGTGCAGGATCGCGCCATCGAGCCGTCGGCCGCGGGCCGCCGCAAGGTGGTGCTGGCCACCTCGGTGGCCGAGACCAGCCTGACCATCGAGGGCGTGCGCGTCGTCATCGACGGCGGCCTGTCGCGCGTGCCCCGGTTCGAGCCGTCCAGCGGCCTGACCCGCCTCGCCACCGTGCGCGTCAGCCGCTCCTCCGCCGAACAGAGGCGCGGCCGGGCCGGGCGCACGGAGCCGGGCGTCTGCTACCGCCTGTGGGACGAGGAGGCCACGCGCGGCCTCGTCCGGCATCAGCGGCCGGAAATCCTCGAAGCCGACCTGACCGCCTTCGCCCTCGATCTCGCCCGCTGGGGCGCGCGGAGCACCGAGGACCTCGCCCTGCTGGACCAGCCCCCCGCCGCCGCCTTCGCCGAGGCCCGCAAGACGCTGCGCCGGCTCGACGCCCTCGACGATGACGGCGGCCTGACCGACCACGGCCGCCGCCTGACCCGCATCCCCTTGCCGCCGCGTCTGGCGCATATGGTCGCCGTCGCCGCCGACGCCCGGGACGCCGCCCTCGGCGCCCGCATCGCCGCCGTTCTGTCCGAGCCGGGGCTGGGCGGAAACGATCCCGACCTGCGCGAGCGGCTGCGCGGCCTCGACCGCGACCGCACCCAGCGCGCCCGCGACGCCGCGAAACTGACCGAGCGCTGGGCCCGCGCGGCCGGGGGCGGGCAGGGGGGCGAGGCCGATCCCGGCGCCCTGCTGGCCGAGGCCTTCCCCGAGCGCGTGGCCAGGGCCCGCGGCAAGCCCGGCGAGTTCCTCCTGGCCTCCGGTCGCGGCGCCTTCCTCGACCCGACCGATCTGCTGGCGCGCGAGCCCTGGCTGGCGGTGGCCGAGCTGGGCGGCGGAGACGCCCGCGACCGCATCCGCCTCGCCGCGCCGCTCGACCCGGCCGCCCTCGAACACCGGCTCGAGAGCGAGGACCGTCTGACCCGCGAACCGTCGGGGCGGATGGCGCTGCGCCGCATCCGGCGCATCGGCGCCATCGTCGTCGACGAAAAGATCGTCGGCGCCCCCGACCGCAGCCAGATCACCGCCGCCCTGAAGACCGAGCTGGATCGCGACGGCCTCAAGGCCCTGCGCTGGGGCGACCGCGCCTCGGCCCTGCGCGCCCGACTCGTCTTCCTGCGCGCCCTCGACGACGCCTGGCCCGATGTCTCGGACGAGGGCCTCTCCAACGAACGCGAGACCTGGCTGTGGCCCCTGCTGGACGGCGTCCAGTCGCTGGAGGCCATCCCCGACGCCGCCCTCGAGCAGGGCCTCCGGTCCCTGATCCCGTGGGACCGCCAGCGGGCCCTCGACGAGCTGGCCCCGGCCCGGCTGGAGACGCCGCTCGGTTCGGCGGCCATCGACTACGCCGCGGATGGCGGGCCGCGCGTCGACATCCGCGTGCAGGAGCTGTTCGGCGTCACCGCCCATCCGGCGGTCGGCGGCGGCCGCGCGCCCCTGACCCTCGCCCTCCTGTCGCCCGCCCGACGCCCGGTGCAGGTGACGAAGGACCTGCCCGGCTTCTGGTCCGGCAGCTGGACCGCCGTCCGCGCCGACATGCGCGGCCGCTACCCCCGCCACCCATGGCCGGAGGACCCGACCAAGGCCGAACCGACCGCCCGCGCCAAGCCGCGCGGGACGTGACCCTCGGCCCTGGCCGTTGGGCGGTCGCCCATACCTCCTTCTCAAGGGCGGTCCAGTTCGAACCGTTCGACCCGCGATCGCGGGTGACGGCCGGGCGCAACGCGGGCATCGTTCGGCGATGACGGATGTCGACGACCCGAGACCGCCGGAGCAGTCCCATGCGAGGCTGTTCCTGCGCTTCCTGCGGTTCGGCCTGATGGCTTTCGGCGGCCCCGTGGCGCAGATCGCCATGGTCCGGCGCGAGCTGGTCGAGCAGGAGGGCTGGATCTCCAGCGCCCGCTTCAATCGCCTGCTGGCGGTGATGCAGGCCCTGCCGGGACCCGAGGCCCACGAGCTGTGCGTCCACCTCGGCGTCCGGGCCAGGGGGTGGCTGGGCGGTCTCCTCGCCGGCCTCGGCTTCATGCTGCCCGGCTTTCTGCTGATGCTTCTGGCGGCCTGGGCCTACGTCCGGTTCGACATCGACCACGGCTGGGCGGCGGCCGGCCTGCTGGGCGCCCAGGCCGCCGTCGTCGCCCTGATCATCCGCGCGACGCACCACATCGGCGCGCACGTCCTGCTGGACCGGGCCCTGTGGCTGATCGGCGGCATGGCGGCCGCGGCGACCATGGCGACCGTGCCCTTCTGGATCGTCCTTCCGGCCGGCGCCGGCGTCTACGCCCTTGTCCGGACCGGGCGCCGGGGCAGGGCGCTGGCCCTGCTGGCCGCGGCCGCCGTGGCGGGGCTCGTCTGGGTTACGGGCCGGGAGGCCGCCGGGATCGATCCGGCGTCGGCGGGCGCGGGGCTGTCGCAGGCGGCGACGTGGCCGGGCCTGCTGCTGTCCGGCCTGAAGGCGGGGCTGCTGACGTTCGGCGGCGCCTATACGGCCATCCCCTTCCTGCGGCAGGATCTGGTCGGGCGTGGCTGGCTCGACGACGGGACCTTCCTCGACGGCGTCGCCGTGGCCAATGTGCTGCCGGCGCCGCTGATCATCTTCGCCACCTTCGCCGGCTACGCCGCGGGCGGCCTGTCCGGCGCCGTGGCCATGACCGTGGGCGTCTTCCTGCCCGCCTTCGCCTTTTCCCTGATCTTCTACGACCGTCTGGAGATCATCGTTTCCGAACCGCGCATCCGCGCCGCGCTCGAAGGCGTCGCCGCCGCGGTCGTCGGCGTCATCGCCGCGACGGCGATCAGCCTGGCGGCGGGCCTGTACGATCCGGCGCGGCCGGGCTTCCTCCTGTTCGCGCTCGCGGCGGCGGCGCTGGCGGCCCTGTACCTTGTCCGGAGTCGTTACGCCCCGCCGGTCGTGATCCTGCTGGCGGGCCTCGCCGGTCTCGGCCTGTCGGCCTGACCGCCCCGCTTGCCTTTCGCGCCCATCCGGCCTACATGCCCGCCCACTTCACACGCAGGCGTGGCGCTGACGGGGAGAAATCCCGTCCGCTCCGTTCCGAGGGCCTTTCAGCCTTTACAGCGCCTGCGGCGGATCAATCGGATAAAGGACCACCCCTCATGGCTCTGCCTGAATTCTCCATGCGTTCGCTGCTCGAAGCCGGCGCCCACTTCGGCCACCAGACGCACCGGTGGAACCCGAAGATGGAGCGCTACATCTTCGGCTCGCGCTCGAACATCCACATCATCGACCTGTCGCAGTCGATCCCGCTGCTGCACCAGGCGCTCGTCGCCGTGCGCGAGGTCGCCGCCAAGGGCGGTCGCGTCCTGTTCGTCGGCACCAAGCGCCAGGCCGCCGAGCCCGTCGCCGAGGCCGCCCAGCGCTGCGCCCAATACTATATGAACAACCGCTGGCTTGGCGGCACCCTGACCAACTGGCGCACCGTGTCGGGCTCGATCGCCCGCCTGCGCGAGCTGGAAGGCCTGCTCGAGACCGGCGGCGAAGGCCGGGTCAAGAAGGAGCTGCTGAACCTGCAGCGCGAGAAGGACAAGCTCGAGCTGTCGCTGGGCGGCATCAAGGACATGGGCGGCATCCCCGACATCATGTTCGTGATCGACACCAACAAGGAGGCCATCGCCATCCTTGAGGCCCGCAAGCTGAACATCCCGATCATCGCCATCCTCGACACCAACTCGGACCCGGACGGCATCACCTATCCGATCCCGGGCAACGACGACGCCGCCCGCGCCATCCAGACCTATTGCGACCTGATCGCCGACGCCGTCCTCGACGGCCTGGCCGCGGGCGCCGCCTCTTCGGGCGTGGACCTGGGCGCTTCGGAAAACCCGGACGAGCCGATGCTGCGCGAAGCCAAGGCCCCCAAGGCCAAGGTTGAAGACGCCGCCCCGGCCGGCACGGAAGCCGTCGCCGAGGAAATGATCGCCGCCGCCGAGCCGGCCGCCGAACAGCCGCCGGTCGCCGACGAAGCCGCCCAGGCGGCCACGTCGGAAGCCAACGACGCCGTCGAAACCGAGAAGGCCGCGGTCTAGACCGACCCCGCTTTCTGTCGACGGCGAAACTGACATGCGGCCGGGCTAGATCAGCCCGGCCGTTCCCGCATACGTATACCAAGGAGCTACCCAATGGCCGAGATCACCGCCGCCCTCGTGATGGAACTGCGCGCCAAGTCCGGCGTCGGCATGATGGACTGCAAGAAGGCCCTTCAGGAAACCGACGGCGACATCAACGCCGCGATCGACTGGCTGCGCGCCAAGGGCCTGTCCAAGGCCGCCAAGAAGGCCGACCGCGTCGCCGCCGAAGGCCTGGTCGCCGTCGCCTCGAAGGAAGTCGGAGCCGGTGAAGTCGGCGCCGCCATCGAGTTCAACGCCGAGACCGACTTCGTCGCCCGCAACGACCTGTTCCAGAACGCCGCCAAACGCTTCGCCGAGCTGGGCCTCGAGCACGCCTCGGTCGAGGGCCTGCACGGCGCCGAGCTGGAAACCGGCAAGACGGTCCAGGACGAAGTCACCAACCTGATCGCCACCGTCGGCGAGAACATGCAGCTGCGCCGCGCCGCCCGCCTGTCGGTCGACGAGGGCGTCGTCGCCTCCTACGTGCACAACGCCGTCTCGCCGGGCCTCGGCCGCATCGGCGTGCTGGTCGCCCTGCACGGCGGCGGCGACAAGGCCGCCCTGCGCGAACTGGGCCGCAAGATCGCCATGCACGTGGCGGCGACCGCTCCGCTGTCGCTGAACACCGACGATCTGGACCCGGCCGCGGTCGAGAAGGAACGCGAAGTCCTGACCGAAAAAGCCAAGGAAGAAGGCAAGCCGGAAGCCATGATCGCCAAGATCGTGGAGGGTCAGATCAACAAGTTCCAGAAGGACGTGGTGCTGACCAAGCAGCCGTTCGTCATGAACCCGGACGTGACCATCGAACAACTGGTTGCCGACACCGGCAAGGAACTGGGCTTCCCCGGCCTGCATCTCGCCGGCTTCGTCCGCCTCGCCCTCGGCGAAGGCGTCGAAAAGGTCGAGGGTCCGGACTTCGCCACCGAAGTCGCCTCGATGACCGGCGGCCAGTAAGGCTTTCATCCCGCACAGGGACGAAACAGAATGGGGTCGGCGACTCGGGTCGCCGGCCCCTTTTCTTTGGCGGCTGAGGAAAGACCCATGCCGGAAGATGATCTGGAGCCTGACGACGACGGCGGCGGCTACGACGTCGACGACTGGTCCCGCCTGAAGCCCTTCAACGCCGCCGTGGCCGCGCTCGAGGATGTTCAGGCCAAACGGGCGGTCTTCGCCCTGGCCGACACCGACGATCCCCGCATCATCCCGATGGACCTGCCACAGCCCGTGATCTGGTGGGAGGCGGACGGCGAACAGGCGGCGGTCGTCATCCAGGCCGAGAGCCATCTGGGCCCCGACGGCGAGGAGATGGAGGTCCTCGGCCTGATCCTGCCGGACGGCGGCGGCGCGGTGGCGCTTCTGGAGGATGTCGACCTGGTCGACGCTGCCGATCCCGTCTGGCGCAAACTGGTCTCGGAGGCGATCGATCCGGACGGCGCCGTGGACTGAAAGCGCCGGCGGTCCGATCTCCCTTTGCACTGCGCCGCTTGATCGCGTCATATCGCGCCTTCAACGATTCAGGGGATACTCCATGCGTCTGGCCGCCTTGTTGTCCGCGACCGCCATCGTCTTCGCCATGCCCGTCTGCGCCCAGGAGGTGGATCGCGTCGCCATCAACGGCATCATCGATCAGGGCTTCAACCACGGCGAGGTGATGCAGACCGCCGCCCACCTGACCGACCGCATCGGCGGCCGCCTGACCAACTCTCCGCAGATGCGCGAGGCCGAGGCCTGGACCCAGCAGCGCTTCCGCGACTGGGGCCTGTCCAATGTCCGGGCCGAGGGCTTCGAGTTCGGCCGGGGCTGGTCGATCGTCCGCTCCAGCGCGCGCATGACCGCGCCGCGCCCGATCGACCTGCGCGCCATCCCCGTCGCCTGGACCCCCGGCACGAATGGCGTGATCAGCGGGGAGGTGGTGGTCGCCCCGATCAGCAGCCCCGGCGACTTCGAGGCCTGGCGCGGCAAGCTGCGCGGCAAGATCGTCCTGGTCAGCAAGCCCGACACCGGCTCCGAGCCGACCGAGCCGGCCTTCAAGCGCTGGACCGACGAAGAGCTGGCCGGCCGCAACACCTACGTCCTGCCGCGCAACGATCCGGACGCGGCCGAGCGCGCCGCCCGCTCCGGCCGCGCCGACTTCGCCGGCCGGATGGACGCCTTCCTCGCCGAAGAGGGCGCCATCGCCTGGGTGCGCATGTCCTACCGGGACGGGGGCCTGCTGCATGGCGCCGGCTACACCTACCAGGTCGGGGCCACCCCGACCGTGCCCGGCATGGAGCTGGCCGCCGAGGACTATCGCCGTCTCGCCCGCCTGGCCCGCGCCAATACGCCGCCGAGGCTGGAGCTGATGAGCGAGGTCCGCTTCCACGACGACGACGTCAACGCCTACAACATCCTCGCCGACATCCCCGGAACCGGCCGCTCGGGCGAATACGTCATGGCCGGCGCCCACCTCGACAGCTGGGTCGCTTCCGACGGCGCCGTCGACAACGCCGCCGGCAGCGCCGTGGTCATGGAGGCCGCGCGCATCCTCAAGGCCATGAACGTCCGTCCCAAACGCACCATCCGCTTCGCCCTGTGGAGCGGGGAAGAGCAGGGCATCCTCGGTTCGCTGGCGTATGTCGACCGCCACCTCGCCACCCGCGCTCCGCTCGGCGACCCGGCCCTCGACGCCCTGCCGAACAGCCAGACCTGGCGCGCCCGCTGGCCGATCCAGCCGCGCGAGGGCTACAGCGACCTCGTCGCCTACTTCAACCTCGACAACGGCTCGGGCAAGATCCGCGGCATCAACGCCGAGGGCAATGTCGCCGCCGCGCCGGTCTTCGAGGATTGGCTCGCGCCCTTCGCCAGCATGGGGGCCTCGACCGTCTCGCTGCGCCCGTCGGGCGGCACCGACCACGTCTATATGCAGACCGTCGGCGTCCCCGGCTACCAGTTCATCCAGGACCCGCTGGACTACGGCAGCCGGCTGCATCACACCTCGATCGACAGCTACGACCACCTGCGTCCGGACGACCTGCGTCAGGCGGCGGTGATCCTCGCCAGCGTCCTGCTCAGCGCCGCCAACAGCGACGAGCCCCTGCCGCGCATGCCCCTGCCGACCCGGCCGACGGCCAGCGATCCGTTCGCCTGGTAGGACGCGGGCCCTGTCGGGGCGCGACACAGGGAACAGCTTCTCCCGTCGCGCCCCAGCCGCTAAAGCTCCCGGATGATCGGCAAACTGAACCACGTCGGCGTCGCCACCCCCTCGATCGAGGCCAGCGTCGCCCTCTACCGCGACCTGCTCGGCGCGACGAAGGCGCACGCCCCCTTCGACCTCCCGGCCCAGGGCGTGCGCGTCTGTTTCATCGACCTGCCCAACGCCCAGATCGAGCTGATCGAGCCGCTCGGCGACGACAGCCCGATCCACGGCTTTCTCGCGAAAAACCCCAAGGGCGGCCAGCACCACGTCTGTTTCGAGGTCGAGGACATCCTCGCCGCCCGCGACGCCCTCAGGGCGAAGGGGGCGACCATCCTCGGCACGGGCGAACCGCGCATCGGGGCCCATGGCACGCCGATCCTCTTCGTCCATCCCAAGGACATGGGCGGGGTGCTGGTCGAACTGATGGAAACGCCGAAAGACGGAGCCCACTGATGCCGATCGGTCCTTTCACCATCGTGGCGATCTACATCGTCTGCTGGTGGGTCGTGCTCTTCTCCATCCTGCCGCTGGGCATGAATCAGGCGGATCAGGAGCGCCCGACCGACGGAGGCCAGTGGGGCGCCCCGGTCAAGCCGCAGCTCAAGCGCAAATTCATCACCACCAGCTGGGTCTCGCTGATCGTCTGGGCCGTGGTCATGGCCCTGGTGTTCACCGGCTGGATGCCTCTGCCCGACCTCGCCCCGCCGGCCGGGACCCCGATCCGATGACCGACCGCCTGTTCCTGATCAATCCGGGCTGGACCGACGACCTCGGCGGCCCGTGGTACTGCCCGGCCGGGGCCGTGATCGAGGGCGTCCTGGCCTTCCACCCCGACCTGACGACGCAGCTCGACATCACCCGCCTCGACTTCCCCCGCCCGCGCCCGCCGGTCATCGATCTGGTCGGCGAGGACCACCAGAGCTGCCCCATCCTGGTCCTCGACGACGCCTTCGACTGGCCCGACGCCGCCACCAGCGAATCCACCGGCCGCCGCTTCGTGCAGGACGAGGCGATCATCCCGTACCTCGTTGCCCGCTACGGCATCGGGCGGCCGCATCCCTGAAGCAGGGATTGGGGATTGGGGATTGGGGATTAGGGATGAGGGATTAGGGATTAGGGCGGATCTGCCGGATTTCTGTCTTGCTGCCTGAAGGGTCGCAACCCTCGGCGATGGTCCCACGTCTCTCCTAATCCCTAATCCCTCATCCCTCATCCCTACACTGGCCTAGCTTTCGCCCCGTGCTCCCGGCTAAAGCACGTGTCCCACGTCTCCATGCCGGATTCCGCCCATGCGCCTGTCGCGCTATTTCCTGCCCACCCTGAAAGAGGCGCCCTCGGACGCCCAGATCGTCTCGCACCAGCTGATGCTGCGCGCCGGCCTGATCAAGCAGGAGGCCGCCGGCATCTACGCCTGGCTGCCGCTGGGCCTGCGGGTGCTGCGCAAGATCGAGCAGATCGTGCGCGAGGAGCAGGTCCGGGCCGGGGCCGTCGAATTGCTGATGCCGACCCTCCAGCTCGCCGACCTGTGGCGCGAGTCCGGCCGCTACGACGCCTATGGCCCGGAGATGCTGCGCATCACCGACCGGCACGAGCGCGAACTGCTGTACGGCCCCACCAACGAGGAGATGATCACCGACATCTTCCGCGGCTATGTGAAGAGCTACAAGGCGCTGCCGCTCAACCTCTTCCACATCCAGTGGAAATTCCGCGACGAGCGGCGCCCCCGCTTCGGCGTCATGCGCGGCCGCGAATTCCTGATGAAGGACGCCTACAGCTTCGACATCGACGAGGCGGCGGCGCGCAAATCCTACAACCGCATGTTCGTCGCCTATCTCAACACCTTCGCCCGCATGGGGCTGAAGGCGGTGCCGATGCGCGCCGACACCGGCCCGATCGGCGGCGATCTGAGCCACGAGTTCATCGTCCTGGCCGACACCGGCGAGAGCGCCGTCTTCTGCGACCGCAAGCTGGTGGAAATGCCGGTTCCCGGCGGCGACGTCGACTGGGACGACCTGCAGTCAATCGTTGATCAGCGAACCGCCCTCTACGCCGCGACCGAGGAAATGCACGACGCCGCCGCCTTCGAGAGCCAGACGGCCGCGGGCGACCGCCTGTCGGCCCGCGGCATCGAGGTCGGTCATATCTTCTATTTCGGGACCAAATACTCGGCCCCGATGAAGGCCAGGGTCGCCGGTCCCGACGGCAAGGACACGGACGTCCACATGGGCAGCTACGGCGTCGGGGTGTCGCGTCTGCTGGGCGCCATCATCGAGGCCGGCCACGACGACGCGGGCATCATCTGGCCCGACGCCGTGGCCCCGTTCGACGTCGTCGTCATCAATCTGCGCGTCGGCGACGAGGCCGTCTGCGCCGCCTGCGAGGACGCCGTCGCGAAACTGGAAGCGGTCGGCAAGGACGTCCTCTACGACGACACCGACGAGCGCCCCGGCGGCAAATTCGCCACCGCCGACCTGATCGGCATTCCGTGGCAGCTGACCATCGGGCCCAAGGGCCTCGCCGACGGCGTCGTCGAGCTCAAGCGCCGCGCCACCAGCGAAAAGATCTCGGTTCCGCTCGACGAGGCCATGGCGAGGCTCACCGCATGACCGACGCCACGGGGGCGACGAAGCCCATCAAACCCGCCGGCCCCTTCTCCGCCTGGGAGTTCGGCCTCGCCCTGCGCTATCTGCGGGCCCGGCGGCGCGAGGGCGGCATCGCCCTGATCGCCATCATCTCCTATGTCGCCATCGCCCTGGCGGTCATGGCCCTGATCGTCGTCATGAGCATCATGGCCGGCTTCAGGAACGAGCTGCTGGACCGCATGCTGTCCTTCAACGGCCATATGTACGTCCAGGGCCAGGTGCTCAACGATCCGTCGCGCGACGCCACGGTCGCGCGCATCGCCGCCGTCCCCGGCGTCGCCAGCGTCACCCCCCTGGTCGAGAGCCAGAGCATCGTCCGCGCCGCCGGCGTCACCACCGGGGCCATGGTCCGCGGCATCCGCCCGCAGGACCTCGGCTCCATGGCCTATGTCAACGACAGCCTGACGGAGGAGGCGCGGCGCGCCTTCGGCGAGGGCGCCTACGGCGGCGACAATATCCTGATCGGCAAGGCCTTGGCCGAGGGCATGGGCCTGCGCGTCGGCGACCCCATCACCCTCTATTCCCCGACCGGCGCCGACAGCGCCCTGGGCAATCTCGGCGGGCTGGAGAAGACCTATCGCGTCGGCGGCCTGTTCACCTCGGGCGCCGCCGACTTCGACCGCGCCTACATCTTCATGCCGCTCGAGCAGGCCCAGCTGTTCTTCGCCAAGGAAGGCGTCTGGGACGTCATCGAGCTCAAGGTCGACGAACCCGACCGCGTCGAGACCCTGCTCGGCCCGGTGCGCGAGGCGGCCGGCCCCGGCGCCATCGTCAGCGACTGGCGCGACCGCATGGCCGCCTTCTGGGGCGCGCTCAAGGTCGAGCGGGTGGCCATGAGCATCATCCTCGGCCTCGTCGTCGCCATCGCCGCCCTCAACATCATCTCCGGCATCGTCATGCTGGTGAAGAACAAGACCCGCGACATCGCCATCCTGCGCACCGTCGGGGCCAGCCAGTCGTCGATGCTGCGCGTCTTCTTCATCTCCGGCGCGACCATCGGCGTGGCCGGGACGATCACCGGCCTCGTCCTCGGCCTGCTGTTCTGCCTCAACATCGGCGCCATCCAGCATTTCCTCGAATGGGTGTTCCAGACCCGGCTGTTCGACGCCGACGTCTACATGCTCGAGTCCATTCCCGCCGAGGTCGACCCGATGGACGTCGTCTGGGTCACCCTGTGGTCGGTCTTCATGTCCTGCGTCGCCAGCCTGCTGCCGTCGTGGCGCGCCGCCAAAATGGATCCCGTGGAGGCCCTCCGCTATGAGTAGCGCCATCCCCGTCCTCTCGGTCCGCGGCGTCACCCGCACCTATGACTCCATGGCCGGCCCCCTGACCGTGCTCAAGGGGGTCGACCTCGACGTCATGCCCGGCGAGGTCGTCGGCCTGATCGGCCCGTCGGGCTCCGGCAAGTCCAGCCTCCTGCACGCCGCCGGCCTGCTGGAGCGTCCGACCTCGGGCGAGGTCCGCATCGACGGCCAGGATGTCGGCGGCCTGCCCGAGCGCGCCCGCACCCACATCCGCCTCGCCAGCATCGGCTTCGTCTACCAGTTCCACCACCTGCTGGCCGAGTTCGACGCCCGCGACAATGTCGCGCTGCCGCTGCGCATCGCCGGGGTGAACCAGGCCGAGGCCCGCGCCCGCGCCGAAGAGGTCCTGACCGCCCTCGGCCTCGGCGAGCGCCTGACCCACCAGCCCGCCCAGCTGTCCGGCGGCGAACAGCAGCGCGTCGCCGTCGCCCGGGCGCTGGCCAACCGGCCGCGTCTGCTGCTCGCCGACGAGCCGACCGGCAACCTCGACCCGGCCACCAGCCACACGGTGTTCGAGGCCCTGCACCGTCTCGTCAAGGACACCGGCGTCGCCGCCCTGATCGCCACCCACAACATGGAGCTGGCCGGCCACATGGACCGCGTCTTCGCCTTGAAGGACGGCCATCTGGAAGAACGCCCGGCCGAAAGTCAGGCGTACTGATGCGTGCGGCTCTGATGAGCATGGCGCTCGGCGTCGCGCTCGTCGGCTGCGTCGACCCCGATCCCCACGACCCCGACATCCTGGCGGGGCAGAGGCTGGAGGTCGGGGATCAGCGACTCATCGGCCATGTTCCCCGCGTCATCGACGGCCCGTCGTACGGGGTCGTCGGCGTCCGGTGCGAGCCGCTCGGGTTCCCTGTCCAGATTATCGAACCGGACCGGGACCCGGCGACCGCGCGGAAGGAACTGGCGTTCGCTTCGAGGTTCAATCGGGCCATGATCGCGCAGCCCTACTATACCGCCGCTGAATGCGAACCGTTCAGTAGGGGTGATGAACCGGGGCTGGGCCTCGCGGTCGATGAAGGCGACGGCCCAACGCCGTTCCCGGCGACCGAAACCTTCGAACAGATCTTCGGCTTTCCTGCACCCTGAACGTACGCGCAGCGCCGGCGCCGGATTTCTGGTCACCCGCCGCCATCGGCGTTACGCTGCCCGATCCTCACAAGGAGCCCGCGTCATGTCCTTCCGTCTCGTGTCCCTCGCGTTTGCCACCGGTGTCATCGCCGTCGCAGCCTGCAACCAGCCCTCGCCCGTTGAGCCCGCCGACGCGCCGCCCGCGGTCCCCGCCACCGCCATCACCCCGACCGCCGCCGCCGACCTGCCCGAGGCCGTGCGCGTCGTCGTCCTCGCCGCCCGCCCGGGCTTGACCATCGCCGGGGCCGAGCTGAAGGAGCGGGACGGGCGGCGCTACTACGACGTCGAGGGCTCGGTCGACGGCGCCGACATCGAGCTGGATCTGCTGGAGACGTCGCAAGGCTGGCAGGTGGTCGAGATCCAGCGCGACCTCGCCTGGAGCGCGGTCCCGGCCGAGGTCCACGCCGCCGCCGAATCCGCCCGCGCCGGCTTCGTCCCGGTCCGCGTCATTGAAAGCGTCCAGGCCGCCGACGGCGCCGTCATCTACGAACTCTTCGCCGACGGCCAGCCCGCCACGCCCGCGCTCGAGGTGCGATCCCACGAGGGTCGCATCGAAGTCCTGAAAGAGGTCTGGCCGCACTGAAGTCCTTCTCCCCCTGGGGGAGAAGGTGGCCCGGAGGGCCG
>JAXHTU010000033.1:5000-28826 GCA_034189955.1 Pseudomonadota bacterium
AACCTAACCGAAACACCTTAAGGAAGCAACCCGCTTTCGCGACTTTCTTCCCGGGGAAACCGTGGGAGACTTGCGTCCCCGCGGCCCCGGCGGCCGGCCCGTTTCCGAGCGAGGCGGCGATATACGCAGCGACCATTTTGTCCGCAAGCCGATTCCGACACTTTTGCGAAGTTTCTCGCGGAGTCCCGGTCACCGGACGCCGTGACCTCTTGCACAGCCCCGCGTCGACGGGACCGGCGCGCCCCTCCCCGCTGCCCGTCACCCCGCCGCTATATAGGTGCGCAGCGACTCGGCTTCCTGCGTGGCCTCGGCGATCTGGCATTTGACCACGTCGCCGATCGAGATCACCCCGGCCAGCCTGCCGTCCCTGAGCACGGGCAGGTGGCGTATCCGGCGATCGGTCATGCGCGACATCAGCACAGCGACGGTTTCGGCCGGCCCGGCGAAGACGATATCGGCCGTCATGAAGTCAGAGACCGGCTTGTCGAGCGCTGCCTGTCCGCCGCGGGATATCGCCCGGACCACGTCGCGTTCCGACAGCACCCCGACGGCCCGATCGCCGTCGCAGACGATCAGCGCGCCCACCTTCCGCCGATCGAGCTCGCCGCAGGCCTCGCCGAGGCGCACATCCGGGCGGATGCTGAAGACGGCGTCACCCTTGTCCTTGAGAATTTCGGCGACCAGCATCGCGGCTCCTCCCTCTCTATATAGAGTGCGGCCGCGGATGGACCGCTTCAGGCCGAAGGGTCGCCCAGATCCGGCGGCGAATCAAATGACGTCCGCCGTGAACGGAACAGTTTGACCCAGGGGCCGATCAGCAGGGCGCCGGTGACGAAACCGAAGGCGTGAGCCTCCCACGCCACGCGCGCGCCCCCGGCTCCGGGCACGAGGCCGATCAGACCGGTCGCGAGGTTCACCAGCATCATGACGGCGGCCATGGTCAGGAAGCGGCGATCAGTCAGGCCGCGCAGCCTCCCGTCCCGGCGCCCCAGCACCCGGAAGGCGGCGCCCATCAGGCCGAATACGGCCGCCGAGGCGCCACCGAGAGCGTCGTAACTGCCGGCGTGGACAAGGGCGTAGCCGAGGGCACCTGCCAGTCCTGTCATTACATAGAAGGTGAGAAAGCCGGCCACGCCACGCCCGCCGGACATCAGGCGGGCGACAGGAGGGCCGAAGGCGAAGGCTCCCACGGCGTTCATCGCCACATGGGTCCAGTTGGCGTGGATGAACATGGAGGTGAACAGGCCGGTCCAGGCTTCGCCGCGCCACAGGGTCGCCGGCTGAAAGGCCAGCGACTGGCCGCCGTCAGGGAGCCGCGTCTGAAACCAGAAGAGAACCGGCAGGGAGGCGGCGAGAATCACCGCCACCGCCGGCGCCTTGAAGATCGGTTCGGGGGTCGGCTGGTCGGTCAGGGTAGGCTCCGGTCAATTCTGCGATGACGTGACTTAACAGCCAAGCCTGGCAAGTGGTTCTTAATAACCATGATCCAGATTGCGACCCGGGTTGGTTGCCGACCCATAAACCATGTCGCGTGCGGAGGTTCTCGTGACCGTCAGGCTGAAGACCATCCTCGTCCTCGTCGGCGGCGCGTTGCTCATGGCGCCTTGCGCCGCGGCCGCGCAGTCGGCCGGCTCCTCCAGCATGGGGACCTACCAGGCGGGGTACGGCGGCTCGCGCTACACCACCGCCCGGCCGCAGACCGGCTCGACGCGCGACCAGAACGGCAACCGCCTGATCGTCGACGGCATCATCCAGTCCGGAGCCAACAGCTATTCCAGCGCCAGCGGCGGCGTCTCGTCCAGCTATACGGGCGCCGGCGGAAGCGGCGGCACGGCCATCGGCGGCTCCACCGCCATCGGCAACAGCCTGAATGTCGTCGTCCAGGGCAGCCACAACACCGTCATCGTCAACTCCACCCAGATCAACAACGGCAACGTCAACGCCGGAACAGCCCTGAACGGCTCCCTGAGGCTTCCATGATTCACGGTCAGACCGTTCGGCGACTCAAGACGGTCGCCGCCGCGACAGCCATCGCGGCGCTCCTCGGTGGCTGCATCTCCGCATCCGCGGGCCCGCAGGGCATGTACGCGACCCCGATCGGCAATGCGCCGGTCACCGCCAATCCGACCCCCTACTCCGCCGCCCTGTACTGCATGGCCGACTACGCCCGGCGCTACGACCTGCCGTCGCCGCGAATCGCGGTCGGCCGGATCAGCGACTACACCGGCACGGTCTCGGCTGATGGCGGACGCCAGGTCACCGGCGGCGCCTCGCTGATGGCCATGAGCGCCCTGGCCAAGTCGGGAGCCCAGATCTACGAGCGCTACGACACCTCGGTGTCGGAGATGGAGCTGCGCTACGCCAACAACCGGCTGATCGGGGACCAGGGCCCCGGCGGCGTCGACGACGTCCAGTACCGCCGCATCCTCGCCGGCTCGGTGCCGGGCACAGACTTCTACATCATCGGCGGCATCACCGAGGTGAACTACAACATCCGTTCGGGCGGCTTCGACATGGCCGCCGGCCAGGTCAGCACCGACACGCCGCTGTCGACCGCCTTCGCCGGCAAGGCCTTTGTGATGAACATCGCCATCGACCTGCGGCTGATCCAGACGACCACCCTGCAGGTCGTCGACGTGGTCTCCTATCAGAAGCAGATCATCGGCCGGGAAATCTCGGCCGGGGTGTTCGACTTCCTCAACGGCAACGTCTTCGACATCTCCGCCGGCGAGGGCGGGCTGGAGCCGGTCCAGCTGGCGGTCCGCGCCCTGATCGAGCGGGCCACGGTGGAATTCATGGCCAATCTGTACGGCGCGCCGGGCCCCGAAGTCTGCCTCAGGGCCGGCCCGGATCCGCTCGGCGGCACGACCGGCCCCACGGGAGGCTATTATCCGGCCTACCCCAACACGGACACGAACAATGGCGAAACCCGCGCGGATCCGTCTCGCTGGCACGATAGCCGCGACGGCGCTGTGCGTCGCAGCCGCTACTGAGGCCGCGGCGCAGACGCCGCCTCCCGAGGGCGGCGCCATCGTCCTGAACGGGCAGCTGTTCGAGGGTGACATCTTCGCGTCGCAGACGCTGAACGTGGTCGACGCCCAGGAACAGGTCACCGTCAGCACCTCGGCCCAGGGCAACAGCGCCTCGGCCGCCGTCCAGAACGGATCGATCCCGGTTCAGTCGGACCAGGAGATGCGGGGCAGCGCGGTCGCCACCACCGACATGACCTTCGGCGGCGATACCTACGGCCTCGTCACCGCCACCACCCAGGCGGGCGGCAACTATCTGGCGGTCAGCGCCTATGACGCGGACATGACCGTCGACGCGACCCAGTCCAATACCGGCGACCTGGTCAGCGCCACCTCGCAGCTGGGCGAGGACGACGCCCGTCTGCTGGGCGGCGCGGTGATCAACGCCTCGGCCATATCGAACACGGTCGCGATGTACGGCGAGGGTTCTTCGATCGACGGGACGATAGACCAGTCGTCCTCGGCCACGGTGCGGGCCTACGATCGCATCGAAACCCAGTACATTCCTGCCGGGGCGGGCGTCTCAAGCCAGGCCATCGTCAACGCCATCGCCGTGAACAGCGGCCAGACCTCGGGCCAGAACCTCAGCATCGTCCAGACCTCGACCGGCGACTTCGTCGAGGCCGAATCCAGCGCCAACGCCGGCAACGCCTGGGATCTGGCGGGCCGCGCGCAGGCCGCCGCCAACCAGGCCGTGCTGTATAACGAGGGCGGATCGGTCGTGGTGGAGTCCAGCCAGGACAACAGCGCCTTCGTCCGCTCGGCGGCCACAACCACCGCCTATGACTATGGCCGGGCCGAGGCCCATGCGCAGGGCGCGGGCAACCAGCTGTCAGCGGGCAACAACGACATCTACATCGAGATCGACAACAGCCAGTTCAACTCGGGCGGAGTCGACGTCACCGCCACCTTCTCCGGCACGAACGGCTATGACGCCTATGTCGGCGCCGACGCCGTCGGCAACAGCGTCACCGGCTATGCCTGTTCGGAGTGCGCCGGCTACCTCGAGGTGCGCAACAGTCAGACCAACAACGGCGAGATTTCCGCCACGGCCAACACCACGGTGGCGGGTTCGGGCCGGGCCGTGATCACCGGCGCCAATGCGACCGGCAACTCCGCGACCTTCCACGTTTCGCGGCCGTCGAATTAACTTTCCGTAACTTGAGCGCGCTTGCGGGGGCCTGAAAGGTCGCCCGGGCGCCGGCGACGAGGTCGCGCGCCCGACCAATCTTGTCCGGAGCGGCCCGAGTCGGCGCTCTTGCGCCTATCGGAAAGTCGCCTCCATGCATTCCTCCCGTCGCCTGCTCGTTCTCGCCGCCTCTCTGGCGGTCCTGACCGCGGCGTCCCCGGCGCTGGCCCAGGCGCAGACCCCGCCATCCGACCCATGGGCGCAGGCCGCCAGCGACATTCCCGCCGACCCCGCAGTGCGCTTCGGCGTCCTGCCCAACGGCATGCAGTACGCCATTCTGCGCAACGCCACCCCCCCCGGCCAGGCCTCGTTCCGGCTGCGCATCGACGCCGGCTCGTTGATGGAGAACGAGGACCAACTCGGCCTCGCCCATTTCACGGAGCATATGGCCTTCAACGGAACGACCAACATCCCGGAAAACGAGCTGCTGCGCATCCTTGAGCGCCGCGGCCTCGCCTTTGGCGCCGACACCAACGCATCGACCGGCTTCGACGAGACGGTCTACAAGCTCGAGATTCCGAATGCCGACGACGGCACGGTGGATGACGCGCTCCGCATCCTGCGCGAGCAAATGTCCGAGGCCCTGATGGCTCCGGAGGCCGTCGAGGCGGAGCGCAACGTCATCGTCGGCGAGGAGCGTCTGCGCAACACGCCCGGCCTGCGCTCGATCAAGGCCCAGCTGGCCCTGTACGCGCCGGGGCAGCGCATCGCAAACCGCCTGCCGATCGGCGACCTCGAGATCATCCGCACGGCGCCGCGCGAGCGCTTCGTCGAATTCTATCAAGGCTACTACCGCCCCGAGCGGGCGACCTTCGTCGCCGTCGGCGATTTCGACGTCGATGAGATGGAGGCCAAGGTTCGGGCGGCGTTCGAAAGCTGGCAGGGCAAGGGTCCGGCCGCTCCCGAGCCCGATCTGGGGACGGTCGCCCCGCGCGGCCCGGAAACGCGGATCCTCGTCGAGCCCGGCGTGCAGTCGTCGATCGACCTCGGCTTCATCCGCAATCCCGATCGCGACGCCGACAGGGTGAGCGAGCGTCGCGACGATCTGTATCGCGGTCTTGGCGTCGCCGTCCTCAACCGTCGCCTGGGCGAGATCGCGCGCGCCGACAACCCGCCCTTCCTCGCCGCCAGCGGCGGCGAGTTCGAGCTCGCCGACAGCTTCGCCGCAGCCTCTGTCTCGGCCCAGTACAATGTCGGCGAATGGCGGCGCGCGCTCGAGGCGATCGAACAGGAGCAGCGCCGCCTCGTCGAATACGGCGTTTCCGACGCCGAGCTGCAACGCGAGATCACGGAGACCCGCACCGCGCTGGAGAACGCCGTGGCCAGCGCCGCGACGCGTCGGACGCCCGTGCTCGCCAACGCCCTGGCTGGATCGGTCAACAGCAAGACGGTCTTCAACACCCCGCAGACCAGCCTCGACCTGTTCAACGCCTCGGTCGAAGGGCTGACCGCCGCGACCGTCAACCAGACCCTGCCGCAGGTCTTCCAGGGCGAGGGTCCGATGGCCCTCGTCGTCTCTCCGGTTGCGATCGAAGGCGGCGAGGCCGCTGTGACCGCGGCGCTGGAGGCGTCCCGCGCCAAACCTGTGACGGCGCCCGCCGCCCAGGCCGAGCTGGACTGGCCCTATGAGACATTCGGCGCGGCGGGCGCGGTGGTGGAACAGCGTGAAATCGCTGAACTGGAAACCACCGTCGTCACCTTCGCCAACGGCGTCACCCTGACGGTCAAGCCGACCGGGTTCCGCGACGAACAGATCCTGGTCCGGGTCGACACCGGCATCGGCGAGCTGGGCCAGCCCACCGACCGGCCCTCGGTCGAAAGCCTCGGCACAGGCCCGATCTTCACCGCCGGCGGTCTGGGCAAGCTGAGCGTGGACGAGATGAGCCGCGTCCTGAATGGCCGGGTCTATTCGGCCGACTTCAGCGCCAGCGATCGCTACAGCCTCACCGGCGCGACCCGACCGACGGATCTGGCGCTGCAGATGCAGGTGCTGGCCGCCTATCTGACCGACCCGGGCCTGCGCCCCGCACCGTTCCAGCGGCTTCAATCCGCCTACGGTCAGCAACTCGAGCAGGCGCGGGCGACGCCTGGCGGCGCCTTCGCCGTCGACGGCGGAGCCCTGCTCAGCAGCGGCGACGCCCGCGACGCGCTGCCCCCGGCCGAGACGGTGACTGGGTGGACAAACGACCAGTTGAAGGCCGGGCTCACCCGCGGCCTCGCCAGCGGCCCGATCCACGTCACCGTGGTCGGCGACGTGACGGTGGAGGCCGCCATCGCCTCGGTCGCCTCCACCTTCGCCGCCCTGCCCCCGCGCGGTCCCGCGGCGCAGCCCCTGCCCGGCTCGGACCAGAAGCGCTTCCCCGCGCCGACCGGCCAGCCCATCGAACTGACCCACACGGGTCCGGCCGAACAGGCCCTCGCCATCGTCGCCTGGCCGACCACCGACGCGGTCGATGATCGTACCGAGGCGCGTCAGCTATCGGTTCTCAGCCAGGTCCTGCGCCTGCGGGTGCTGGAGGAGATTCGCGAGAAACAGGCCCTGGCCTATTCGCCGGGCGTCGGCGCCCAGTCGTCGGACATCTTCCCGGACTACGGCTACATGCTGGTGCAGGGCGAGACGGCGCGGAGCAGCCTCCCGGCCTTCTATGCGGCCGTGGAAGCCATCGCCGCCTCGCTGCGCGACGCGCCGCCCGAGACGGATGAACTGAACCGGGCGCGCCTGCCGGCCATCGAGCGTCTGCGTCTCAGCCAGGCGACGAACGAATACTGGCTGACCCAGCTGGCGGACGTCGCCGAGGATCCGGCCCAAGTCGCGCAGACGGTCAACCACATCGCCGTGCTCGAGGCGGTCACTCCGGAGGATATCCAGCGTCTGGCGCGGAAATACCTGACCGATGCGGCGGCGGTGAAGATCCAGGTGGTTTCGGCCAATCCGGAAGCGGCTCCCGCCGCTGAATAGCGACAAAAAAAGGCCCCGGTCCTTGCGGATCGGGGCCAGTTGCTACTCAGGATCGTCGACAGAGCCGACGACAGACACCCTACCGGACGTCCGGTGACGCCCGACTGAACACCATTGTTCAGGTCCGCGTCAGAAAACCCGGCCGCCGACGCCGCCGTCGAGGGTCATGGACGCGCCGGACACGGCGACGCCGGTCTGCTCGATCACTTCCTCGCGGTATTCGGTGTAGGTCTCCTCGCGGACCATGGTCAGGATCTTGATCCCGGCCCCGTAGCGACGCAGCAGCGAGCGCTCGTTGCAGTCGCGCTCGGCCTTCTGGGTGCGGCACTCCAGCCGGCCGCCGCGACCGTGCCAGAGCGCCTGGCCCTTGCGGCAATCCATCGTCTGGCCCTCGCCAAACTCGCTGTCACCGGTGTACTCGGCCCACGAATATTGCAGCCAGGTTCCGGACAGGCAGCGATACAGCTCGCCCTCGTAGTCGCCGTGGACGTCGCGGTCGGGGCGCACCTGCGACGCCGGGTGCGGCACATTGCGGTCGTCGATGCAGAAGGCGCGGATGACGACCCGCTTTTCCCATCGCCGGCGCGCCTCATAAGGAACCCGGATGGTTTCCCGCACCCGCGCGCCCTCGACCATCAAGCCGTTGATGGTGGTCGGATAGGGCTGGTCGACGGTGACATACGCCGAGCCGCCGCCCGAGACCCAGGCGGCGCCGCCGGCGCGGGCGTTGAGACCGGCGCGGCTGCGCGCGCTGGCGTCAGCGCTGGCGCCGGCGTTGACGTTCACGTTGACGTTCAGATTGCCGCCGCCGCCGCAGCAGGGCGGGGGCGGCGGCTGCTGGCAGCAGGGCGGCGGAGGCGGCGGCGGCGGGGGCGGCGGCGGCGGCTCGCAGCACGGCGGCGGCGGGGGCGGGCACACCGGGCCGCATTGCGCCGAGGCGGCGCCGGCGACCGCCGTCACGACGACGAACGTCGCCACGGCCGGGGTCCAGTTCATGATCCGCACCCGCATGGGCCGACCTCCACGTCAAAACTTGCGCGGCTGCCGCAACAGGCGAGCCGCTCCAGCCAGCATCTCAACCGCAAAAGCCTTTCGTTTCCGTTGCGTTTTTCCGGCCCGCTCCTTGCGGCCGACGGGTCAGAGGACAAGGCGATGTTTCACCCTGATACGCAGTTCCTGATCGATCACTGGACGTCCCTCGGGGGGCGGGCCGATTCGCGCGGCGGAATTCCCGACCGCTCGGCCGTCGAACCCCAGGTTCTGGGCCTGCGCCTGCCGCGCGCCTTCATGGCGCGCCGGACGGGCGAGGACGCGGTCATCCGGCTGGCCGGAGGCTGGATCGAGGGCTTTCATGGCGAGCCCCTGAAGGACCAGTCGCTGCTGTCCCTGTGGCGCGCGGCGTCTCGACCGCTGGTCTCGACGGCCCTGGTCCAGACCATTCGCGAAGGTCGGCCCGTCGTCATCGTCGCCCTGGCCGGCAGCATCGGGGCCCAGATCGAGATCGCCCTGCTGCCTCTGCGTGGGCCGTCTGGCGAGCCTGACAGGCTGCTGGGGCTGTACGCCCCCGCCGCGACCCTGAGCCTGGCGACGGACGAGCCGCGATTGCTGACCGCGCGGGTGTCGATCGGCGTCGGCGCGGTCGCACGCGCCCCGCTCAGCCTCGCCGCCGTGCATGGCCGCCGCATCGCCTGACGATCCGGTTACAGGATGTCAGCCTCGATCCGGGGGCGCACCCTTCCCTGCCCGCCGGGGCCGTGCATAGCTTCGTCGTCGAGCCTTGGGAGGGGACGCGATGCCTATGACCACCACCGAGGTCTTTCTGATCGCCATGCTGATCATATTCAGCGTGCCCTATCTGGTCTGGCGGGTCTTCAAAACCGACTACTGGGCGCCTCTGGTCGTGGTGCAGATCATCGGCGGCATTCTGCTGGGCCCCGGGGTTCTCGGGGCCGCCTTCCCTGACTATTACGCCTTCGTCTTCAGCCCTGACGTGGTCACCGCCCTGAACGGCGTCGCCTGGTGGGCGGTGATGATCTTTGTCTGGATCGCCGGCATCGAACTGGACCTCAAACAGGCCTGGAGACACAGGGGCGAGACCGGCGTGACCGCGGGGCTCGCGCTGACCGTCCCCCTTGCGTTCGGCGCCCTGGCCGCCATGGTCATGCTGGCCACCAACCCGGGCTGGGCCGGACCGGCCGGCGAGACCTGGCAGGTCGTGCTGGGCATCGGCATGGCCTGCGCCGTCACCGCCCTGCCGATCCTGGTGCTGTTCATGGAAAAGCTGGACATCCTGCGGCAGCCGCTGGGCCAGCGGATCCTGCGCTACGCCAGCCTCGACGACATCGCCATCTGGGGCGTGCTGGCGCTGATCCTGCTGGACTGGGAGCGGATCGGTCGGCAGGGCGCCTTCCTCGTCGGCTTCGCCGTCGCGACCCTCGCCATCCGCCGGGTCATGCGGCGCATCCCGCACAGCGATCGCTGGTACGTTTCGCTGATCTGGCTGGCCGGCTGCGGCCTGGCCGCCGACTGGGCCGGTCTGCATTTCATGGTCGGCGCCTTCCTGTCGGGCGCGGTGCTGGATTCGGAGTGGTTCGACCAGAAGCAGATGGACCAGTTCCGCCATCACATCCTGCTGGCCGTCATGCCCGTCTTCTTTCTCTCCACCGGCCTGCGCACCCAGTGGGACGTCGGCGGCCTGATGGTGTTCGGCGCGGCCGCCCTGTTGCTGGTCGCCTCGGTGGCCGGCAAGCTGCTGGGCATCGGCATCGCCGGCCGGATCCTCAAATGGGAGAAGGGCGAGGCCTCGATCATCGGCTGGCTGTTGCAGACCAAGGCCCTGATCATGATCATCTTCGTCAACATCCTGCTCGACAAGCAGATCATCACCAAGGA
Source organism: Pseudomonadota bacterium (assembly GCA_034189955.1). GTDB lineage: Bacteria > Pseudomonadota > Alphaproteobacteria > Caulobacterales > Caulobacteraceae > Brevundimonas. The sequence continues at coordinate 15,070 of JAXHTU010000033.1, forward strand.
GACCTTCACCGCCCTGCTGCTGATGGCGTTGGCCTCGACGATGCTGACCATTCCCATGGTCGCGCCGGGGCTGAAGCGACTGGCGGGCCTGCGGACGAAGGCGAGCTAGCCCGCCGGGGTCAGGTCGCGCACGTAGCGCCGCCAGTTCTGCACATAGTGGGCGGCGGAGGCCTTCAACGCCTCGATCTGGCCGGGCTCCAGCTGTCGCACCACCTTGCCGGGCTGACCCATGACCAGCGACCCGTCGGGAATCTCCTTGCCTTCGGTGATCAGGGTGTTGGCGCCGATCAGGCAGTTCTTCCCGATCCGCGCGCGGCCCAGCACGACCGAGCCGATGCCGACCAGGGTGTTGTCGCCGATCTCGCAACTGTGCAGCATGACCATATGCCCGACAGTGACCCCGTCGCCGATGGTCAGGGGCTCGCCGGGGTCGGAATGCAGTACGCTGCCGTCCTGGATATTGGTGTTCCGACCGATGGTGATCGGATCGTTGTCGCCGCGGACTGTCGCGCCGAACCAGACGCTGGCGCCCGGCTTGAGAATCACGTCTCCTATCACGGTCGCCGTCGGCGCGATCCAGTATTCGCCTTGGCGCGGGAGCTGCGGTTGCTTGTCACCGAGACTGTAAACATTCATCACAACACCGTCATTTCTAAAGGAAACGAGGGCTTTAAGCTCTCGTAAACCACGCTAGCATCATAGTGCAGATGCGATTCGAGGTCGCCATTTCGGCCCCGGATCCGAAGCCGGATCAACCCCGGTCCGGTCAAACCGAGGAGGACGCGCGTGACGCGTTCCGGTCGGCGGGTTCTCCCGCTGGAAGCCCAGTCCCTGCAAAGGGGACCTTCCTCCGACCCGGGCGGGTGCGTTGCATCCTCCGTCTTCTTCCTCCCCATCTTCGTTCGAGGCGGTGCTTTGTCGGCATCGCCTTTTTTCATGCCCTGGAGGCGTCCATGACCAAGCGTGCGGCAATCAAGCGTCAGACCCGCGACATGTCCCGTGAGCACGGGGTGCTGGATTCACGGCAGTTCATGGAGGACGCCAAGGTCCGGCGTCTCCCGACCCAGGCCGGCTGGTCGCCCTACCCCTCCAACGATGATCGCGAACAGGCCTATCTGAAGACGCTGAAACCGAAGTCGGAAGGCCAGGCCGAACTGATGACGGCCATCGACAACCACAACATGGTCCTGGCCCTCGGCCCCGCAGGCACGGGCAAGACCTACCTCGCCGTCGCCAAGGCCGTCGAGGCGCTGGAAGCCGGCAAGGTCGGGCGCATCGTCCTGTCGCGCCCGGCGGTCGAGGCGGGGGAGTCGATCGGTTTCCTCCCGGGCGACATGGAAGACAAGCTCGCGCCCTATCTGCGGCCGCTGTACGACGCCCTGTCGGACCGGCTCAGCATGAAGCGGGTCAAGGCGCTGATGGCCGAAGGGCTGATCGAGATCGCCCCGATCGGTTATATGCGCGGCCGCACCCTGAACAACGCCTTCATCGTCGTCGACGAGGCCCAGAACTGCACCTACGTCCAGCTCAAGATGCTGCTGACGCGGCTGGGCTGGCACTCGACCATGGTGGTGACGGGCGATCCGCAGCAGTCGGACCTGCTGCCCGGCATCTCGGGCCTGTCGGACATCGCCCTGCGGCTGAAGCCGGTGCCCAACATCGCCGTGGTCACCCTGGCCGAGCAGGACATCGTCCGCCACCCGCTGGTGGCCAGCATGATCGGGGTGCTCTGACCCCGGACGGGATCAGGCCGTCGCGGGATTCGGCGCGGCGGCCTCTTCCTTGGCCAGGGCTATGCCCTCGGGCGAACCGCTCGCCGGCGGCCGGGGGCGGGCGCCGATCCGGTCGATAAAGGCGAAGACGAACGGATTGAGCGTGATCGACAGCAGGGCGGCGGCCAGAATCAGATCGTGGGTTTCCTGCTCCATACCGCCCAGGCTGACGCTGAGCGCGGCGAGGATGAAGGAGAATTCGCCGATCTGGGCCAGCGCCGCGGCCACCGTAAGGCTTGTCGCCCGGTCAAGCTTGAACGCCGTGGTGATGGCGATCGCCGCGATCGACTTGCCGACGATGACGATGCCCAGCACCCCCAGCACGGCCAGCGGCTCGCGCAGCAGGATCGACGGGTCGAACAACATCCCCACCGAGACGAAGAACAGCACGGCGAAGGCGTCGCGCAGCGGCAGCGACCGCTCAGCCGCATTGTGCCCCAACGGCGAACTGTTCAGCACCAGCCCGGCGAGGAAGGCCCCGAGAGCGAACGAGTGGAACAGCTGCCAGGCCAGCCAGGCGATGCCCAGGGCGATGGCCAGCACCCCCAGGGTGAATAGCTCGCGTGAGCGGGTGTGGGCGATCCTGATCAGCAGCCACGGCAGAACCCGCGTTCCGACCACCAGCATGAAGGCGACGAAGCCCGCCACCTTCAGCAGGGTCCAGATGATCGACTGCGCGAGCATCAGAGGCGTCGCCGCCTCTCCGGCGCCGGCCACCAGCAACGGCAGGATGACGAGAGCCAGAACGATGACCAGATCCTCGACGATCAGCCAGCCCATGGCGATGCGCCCCACCTCGGCCTTGACCTGCCGGCGTTCCTCGAGCGCCCGCAGCAGCACCACGGTCGAGGCCACCGACAGGGCGAAGCCCATCAGCACGGCCTCGAGGTCGTCCATGCCCAGCAAGCGGCCCAGCCCCCAGCCCAGCCCTGTCGCGGCGGCGATCTGCACCAGGGCGCCGGGGACGGCGATCCGGCGCACCTTCATCAGGTCGGCGAGCGAGAAATGCAGCCCGACGCCGAACATCAGCAGGATGACGCCGACCTCGGCCAGCTGGGGGGCCAGTTCGACATCCGCGACGAAGCCGATGGTGTACGGGCCGACCATGACGCCCGCCACCAGATAGCCGACCAGCGGCGACAGCTTCAGCCGGTTGGCCAACATCCCGAACACGAAGGCCAGCACGAAACCGCCGACCAGGGTCAGTATCAGGTTGTCGGCATGCGGCATCGGCGCTCCTTGCGGCGGGAGGGGGTGCTGGGTCGGGAGCGTCACATTTGCGGTCTGCAAGGCCCCGGCGCAACCTTGGATACGGCAGGCGACGAGCGATTGCCTCTTCGCGTCCGGCGCACGGGCTGCTAACCGGACGCCCTCACCTTTCAGCGACCCGAATGAAAATCCCACGCATCGCCCTGGCCGCCTATGGCTTCGCCCTCCTGATCGTCATCCTCGACCAGCTGACCAAGGCGTGGGTGATGTCCGGCCTCGACCTGCGGGAAGTGGGTCGTGTCATGGTCCTGCCGCCTGTCTTCAATCTCACCTGGGTCGAGAACCGGGGGGTCAGCTTCGGCCTGTTCGGGGACGGCTCGGCGCGCTGGATGCTCAGCGTCTTCGCCATCGTGGTGTCGGGCGTCCTCGGCTGGTGGGCGCTCCGGGCCGACCGACGCCTGTTGATCAGCGCCATCGGCCTGATCATGGGAGGTGCGATCGGAAACGTGATCGACCGCGTCCGCTTCGGCTTCGTCGTCGACTTTCTGGACTTCTCGGGCACGGGCGTATTTCCGTGGGTGTTCAATGTCGCTGACAGCGCCATCACCATTGGGATCGTCCTGCTGATCCTCGACAGCGTCCTGTCCGAAAGGGCCGCCAAGGTTGGCGTGGCCGCCGAAAAGTCGTAATCAGCCGCTTCCTTCAAGGGACTTTGCGCGCGCCTGTCGGCGCGACCAGCCGAGATTGATCATGCGCCTTAACCGTTCCGCCGTCCTGACCCTCGCCGCCTCGGCCCTTGCGCTGGGCGGGTGCGGAAGCTTCGGCCAATCGATCGGCCTGACGAAGGTGACGCCGGACGAGTTTCTGACCGTCTCCACCGCCCCCCTGACCGTGCCGCCGGAATACGGCCTGCGCCCGCCGGCGCCGGGCCAGCCGCGGCCGCAGGAGCTGGCCCCCGAATCGGCGGCCCGTCAGATTTTGCTGGGTCAGCGGCAGGCCGTGACCCGGTCCGCCGGCGAACAGGTGCTGGTCGCCCAGGCCGGCGGCGATCGCGCCGATCCCCTCGCCCGCTATGTCATCGACGACGAGTTCGGCGATCTGGCGCACAAGGAAGAGGGCTGGGCCAACCGCATCCTGTTCTGGCGCGGCGACGACGCCACGACGCAGACCCCGACCACGACCCAGACCGCGGCCGGCGCCGTCACCATCGACGCCGCCAGCGAATATGAACGTCTGCAGGCGCTGACCGGCGGCCAGACCGGCATCGTGATCGCGCCCCGGCGCGACACCGGCTTCAAACTGCCGGGCCTCTAGGTTCGAGACCGCGGCCGGGTGAGACCGGCGGGACTCCCGGCCGGGACAATTCCGCAGAGACATCCGGGATACGGCGCCGTGACACCGGAGACATTTCCCGGGACAGCCGGGACATGCGTGACAGGGCCCGCGCCGCGGGCGGTCAGGCCCTCGCCGCCCCGGCCCTGAGGCCCCGTTCCGCCAGCGCCACCACGCCGACGCCGGCGATCGTCAGCGCGGCTCCGGTCAGAATCTGCGTCGTCAGCACGTCGCCCATGAACAGCCAGCCGATCAGGATCGAGGCCACCGGCGTGGCCAGCAGATAGGGCGTGACCCGCCCGGCCTCGCGCTTCTGGACCAGCCAGAAGACCATGGTGGTGGCCAGCACCGACGACACCAGCCCGGCCCAGAGCACGCAAGCCCAGACCATCGGCGTCGCCTGCTGGATCGCCTCCAGCTGCCCCCGCTCGAACAAGGCCGAGGCGAAGGCGAGGCTGGGAAGGGCCGTCAGCGCCAGCAGGCCCTGCATCTTGAGCGGCGGAATCGAGGTCGTTCGACGCGCGACCACGGTGGTTATGGCCCAGGCGGCGCTGGCCGCGACACCCACGAGGATGGCCTTCCAGTCAGCGATGGCGTGCGGATCCAGAGTCATCCACGCTACGCCCAGAAAGGCGACGCCCATGCCGAGCAGGGCGGCCCGCGACAGCCGCTCGCGCAACAGCAGGAAGGCGAACAGGGCCGTAAAGGGCACCCACAACTGGGTCGCGACCGACACCGGACTGACGTCCCGGGCCAGCCAGAACGCCAGATAGATCAGCCCGTAGTGCACCGGCCCGCCCACGCCGACGATGATCAGCAGGCTCTTCCAGTTCGGGAAGGGCGGCCGCACGAAGGGTATGAGGCAGACCGCGGCGACGGCGAAGCGAAGCGCGCCGGTCAGCAGGGGCGGCAGACTCTCGGTCGCCAGCTTGGCTGCGGCATTGTTGATCCCCCAGATCACCACCACCGCGACGATGGCGGCGATCTCGATGAGGGACAGCGGGCTGTGGGGCTTGTCGGGGGTGATCACCCGGCTGGATTAGCTTGGCGGCGGGCGCGAAGCGAGAACGCCGGCCGACACTTTGCATTTCCGAATGTGGCCCGGACGACCGGGCGACGGGAAAGCGCCTCTCGTCGCCCGGCCGCAAACGGCGAGCCTCCGCCGCCGGGCGATCCGGCGTCTCGTTCAGAACGGAATGTCGTCGTTCAGATCGTAGCTTTCCTTGGGTCCGCTGGGTTTGTTGGCGCCCCCGGTCGAGAAGCCGGACGAATAATCGTCGTCACCGCCGCCCCGCGAGGCGCCGCCGCCGCTGTCGGCCCGACCGCCGAGCATGGTCAGCTCGCCGCGGAACTTCTGCAGCACGATCTCGGTGGTGTATTTCTCCACGCCGTTCTGCTCGTATTTGCGGGTCTGGAGCGAGCCCTCGATGTAAACCGTCGAGCCCTTCTTCAGATAGTTCTCGGCCACCTTGACGATGTTCTCGTTGAAGATGACCACGCGATGCCACTCGGTCTTTTCCTTGCGCTCGCCGGTGGCCTTGTCGCGCCACTGTTCCGAGGTCGCGAGCGACAGATTGGCGACGCGTTCGCCCGAGTTAAGGGTGCGGATTTCCGGGTCCTTGCCCAGGTTGCCGACCAGAATGACCTTGTTGACGCTGCCAGCCATCATCGAATCCTTTTTATGGGCCCGCCGTGCTTCGCACGGTCCGGACCGGTTGTTCATAACCCCTGGAACGCCGCGGCGCTGTCGGGGCATTCAGATTTCGCGGCGCAATCTAGCGGATCGCGGCGCGATGTTCCAGTTTTGTTCTCTATTGGCCCGCGGGGGGCGCGGACGGCGTTTCCAGTGGCGCGGCGACCCCGACCGGCCGGCCAGACGCATCGCGCGAGATCGCGCCGGGCACCGCCAGACGGCCGTCCCCTGTCCGGGCCAGGGCGATGAAACGCGAGCCTTCGAGGGACTTGCCGATCCACACGCCCTCGCGGTCGATGAAGATGTAGCTGCCCTGATAGGCGCCGGTGATGTCCTGCCGGCTTCCACCCTGCCGCAGGAACCGCACCCGCATCTCCTCCAGGCGCGCCGCGCAGTGTTCGATCTGCGGCTGATCCTCGGCCAGCCTGTTGAAGGCCGGCGGTCCGCCGTCCTCGTCGACCTCGACAGCGAAACAGACTCCCGGCTCGTACGGAGCCTCGACGGCTCCGCTGCAGGCGGCGAGGGCGAGGCCGCCGGCGGCGGCGGCCATCAGGAGGGAAACGCGGGTCATCAACGCAGGTCCGGGAACTGGCAGCCGCGGTCCTGTTCGACCAGGGTGCGGAAGCGGTTGTTGTCAGGCGACTGTTCGACGCGGCGGGGCACGAGCCGCAGGGTCGTATTGCCCCAACGGCCGTACAGGGCGTCGCCGGGCCGCACACAGGTGCCGGAGAACAGCGCCTGAACGCAGGCGTTCAGGCTCATGTTCGGCGACAGGGAGCGCCAGTCGGAGCCGGTGTGGCGCAGACATTGGGCTCCCGCGGCGGCCTGGACCTGCGGCTGTTCCGTCGCCGCCCCGTCCGGGGTCAGGGGCGCCGGTTGGGGCGCCGCGTCGACCATTTCGATCGGCGGCTCGATGACCGGGGCGGCCGGCAGGGCCACAAGGGCGCCGGTCTCGTCGACGCCGACGTCAAGCGCGTCGGTGGCCACGCCGTTGCGGCGCGCGCAGTCGACGAGGGTGGCCATGCCGATGAACTGGCCGTCGACGTAGCACCGCAACTCGCGGGTGTTGTTCAGCTCGGGCGCATCGGCGACAGCGACCGTCAGGCCGCCCTGGGCGGCCGGCGGCGGCCCCGCGTCGCGACCGCGCCCGCTGGAGAAAATCAGGGCGATCACCACCGCCGCGACGACCGCGATGCCGGCGCCGATGGCGATGAAGATGCGGTTGTCCTGGGGCATGGAAGGCTCGCGCGGCTGGAGAGTCCCAATAACCCCGCCGGGCCATGCCGCGTCAACGACCTTCGGCGCCGCGTCTAGCCGGCGAGCCGCGCAAGGGCGGCCTGGTAGTTGGCCAGCTGGTTGGTCAGATAGGCGGGAACCGGTCCGCTGGCGGCCGCCCGGGTGGTGGTGGCGGGATCGAGCGCCCTGTAGGCGTCGCGCACGGCCTTCATCGCGGCCTGTATACGTTCACCGGCCGTCTTGGCGGCGGCCGGGTCGGCGAGGTTGAGGCCGCCGGGCAGGTCGAGGCCGAAGGTCTTGCGCACGTCGTCGCCGCTGGCGGCCCCGATGAAGCCAGACGAGAGCCCCAGGCCCGCCAGAGCGTCCCGCCCCGTCTCGCCCGCGGTGAGCACGGCTCCCGTCTTGCCGTCGCGGGCCGTGATCGACAGTCGCTGGAAGCCGCCGGTGGTCGTGGTGATCTCGCCGTCCTTGCCCGTGACCGAGCCGCCCTCGGAGGCCACGGTCGCCTTCAGCTTGCCGTTCGAGGCGATCTCGATCTTGCGGGCGAGGGTGGCAAGGGTGTCCTTGGCGGCGATGGTGACGGACACCGAGCGGCCGCCGTCCGCGGGGCTGACGTAGAACCGGTCGCCGACCCGCAGGGAGGTGGCGTCGATGAGCCGCTTCGAATCGCTCTGATCTATCTCGCCCTGGGGAAAGCCCAGCCGGTCCAGCACGCTGGCGCCGTCCGTCGCCACCGCCAGGGTGGCCGGCCGGGCCTGGTCGCCGTCGCCGGACCAGGTTCGTTCGTATTCGACCGCGCCGCTCAGCGGATCCAGCCGGACCAGATAGGCCTGCGTCGGATCGGTCTCGTCCGCGCCAGGGGCGCGGTCGGCGACACCGGTGATCCAGACCTTGCCGTCGTGGATCTTGACGTCCGCGGCGTTGTCGTCGCCCGCCCCGCCGTACCAGGTCAGCCGGTCGCCGGCCGCGGCGACCAGGTCCGCGGACAGGGCGGCGACGAAGACGTCCTTGCCGCCCGAATGGGCGGAGGTTTCGGTACCCGCGGTCAGGCCGCTGTCGCGGCTCGTGCCGGTCAGGATCACCTTGCCGTCCGACACCGAGACCCCGGCGATATCCCCGCTGATCGCGCCGAGGTCGCGGGTCGAGGCTAGGGTCGGCACGCCTTCGGCGTCGAGGGTGAAACGACGCACGACGGCGCGGCCGTTCTCGACGCCGGCGGTATAGAGGTTCGAGCCGTCGATCGTCATGGCGTCGACGCTGTCGTCGCTGGCCGTGCCGAACTGGGTGGTCGCCGTGGCCTTCGAGACGATGCCGGCGGTCGGATAGGGTTCGCCCGCCTTGAAGGCCTGGACATAGCCGTCCCAGCCGCCGACGGCGGCGCCGCCGGTCAGGGCCGACTTGGCGCGTCCGCCGATATAGACGGTTCCGTCGGCGCCAAAGCTGACGGAGGTGGCCTCGTCGGCGGCGCGGGCGCCGCGTCGCTGGGTCCACTGTTCCTGGCCGTCCTTGTCGAACACGGTGACGAAGCTGTCGGCCACGTCCGCGGCCACGCCGGTCTTTCCGGCGTCCGTCGTGCTGGTGTTGAGCGCGCCGGTGACCGATCCTGCGACCGCCACGTCGCCATTGTCGTCGATGGCGATGGCGTAGCCGCTGGCGGTCGAGGCCGCGCCTAGGGTGCGGGTCGCGACCAGCCGGCCGGCCGCGTCGAATTTCATCAGCGCGACGTCCTGCACGCCCTTGATCGGCTGGCTGTCCGGACCGGCGGAAACATCGGCGACGATCCACAGGGAGCCGTCCGGACCGACGGCGCTGGCGCGGACGGTTTCGACGCCTTCAGGCAAGGCGTCCTGCGACAGACGGCCCTCGACCCAGTGGGTCTCGCCCACGCCCGCGGCGGTCGGGGCGGCGGCGGCGCCGCCGTCGCTCTGGAATTTCAGCAACTGGGACCCGCCGGCGGCGCCCGAGGACTGCACGACATAGACCGCATCGGAGGTTTCGGCCGCGGTGAAGCCGACCGTCTCGGTCGAGGTTCCGCGAATGACGAGGGCCCATTTGTCCGGGCTGGCCGGCAGGGTCACGGTCTTGCCGTTGACCTGCATGGTCCTGGGTTCCGCCTTGATCTGCTCGCGGCCGAAGCGGGTTTCGACGCCGGCGGCCTCGAGCTGGTCGTTGATGTGGCTCACGACATTGTCGAGCGTGCGCGGCGTGGCCCCCATGTCGGCCAGGTCGATCGGCACGGCGGTCGTCTTGAAGTCCGAGACGCCCACGGGCGTCTTGATGGTGATGCTGAAGCGGGTATCGCCCTGGAAGGCGGCGACGGGGGTGTCGGCCGAGCCTTCGTGGACCGGGCCGATGACGGCGCGGGCGCTGTCCCGCGGCACCGCCGCCGTGGTCTTGCTGATGGCCTTGGTCGTGCCCTGGACCATCCGGACCGCGTCGAACTCCGACGACGACAGCCACGAACCGATCTCGCCGAGGCCCGAGCCGAACCGCCGGGACAGCTGGCTCAGCTCGAGGCTGCTCACGCCCTTGGTCGTGGACCGGTTGACGAGGGCGTTCAGCGTATTCAGCCCCTGATAGAGGGCGAACAGTTTGCGATAGTCGGCCGGGGCGGATTTCACATCCAGCTGGGCGGCGCCTTCGTTGATCAGGTCGCGGCCGCCGAGGGCCGCGCGAACCAGAGCGTCCTGTTTCGGCGCTTCGGCGGTGGACGACCACGGCGGCGTGGGCTGCTTGCGGGCCGCCTGGTTGAGGGCAGCGGCGGTCGTCGTGCCGATCGCCGTGGCGCCGGTCCCGCCGAACAGTCCGAGAAGATAGCTGTTGTTTATCAAACCGCGCTCCCGGCCTGCAGTATGCCTGATCGGGCGTAATGAGGTCTTAACATCCGCCGGCGGAGCGACTCCGGACGCGACTCAGGGAACAATGGCTGACGGCGGATGTTGGACGCTCGCCGTGTAATCAGGAGACGTGCCGCATGTCTGCCTTCGTCGAAACCCTGAGATCCCTGCTCGCCCTGTACGGATTTGGCCACCGCGGTCACCGTCGGCGGCCGGCGCCGGTCTATATCGGTCGCTCCGGGGCCGGGCGGGCCTGAGCCTAGCCCTGGAACAGCGACAGGATGATCTGCGGCGCCTGGTTGGCGATCGACAGGGACTGCGCGCCCAATTGCTGCTGAACCTGCAACGCCTGTAATCGGGCGCTTTCCTTGGCCAGATCGGCGTCGACGAGATTGCCGATCCCCGATTCCAGCGTATCGACCAGCTTGGTCACGAAGCTGTTGTGAGCCTCGATCTGCTTGGCCTGGGCGCCGATGGCGCCGAGCGACGCGTTCAGCTGGGTGATCGAGTCGTCGAGGCGGTCGAGCGCCTGGGTCGCGCCGGTGAGGGTCAGCAGACTGTCCGAGGTGGACAGCTCGATGATGCCACCGCCCAGGCTGAGGTCCTTGGCCGTCAGGGTCACGAACGACGTGGCGTCGGCGTTGGCGAGGAAGCTGATGCCGTTGGTCAGCGAGCCGTCCAGAATGTTGCCGCCGTCAAAGGTCGCATTCTCCACCGCCGACCCGATCGCCTTCATCAGGGCCTGGAAGTCGGCGTTGAGCAGCTCGCGGGCCTGGGTTTTCAGCGAGGTGTCCTTCGCGGCGACGACCTTTTCCTTGAGCTGATTGAGCAGGTCGGAAACCGATTCGCCGGCCGACAGGGCCACATCGGCGATCGAGGTCGCCCGGTCGAGGCTCTGCTTCACCGCGCTGAGCGCGCCGACATCCGCCCGCTGCTGCTGGGCGATGGCCCAGATGGCCGCGTTGTCCTTGGCGCCCTGGACCTTCAGCCCGGTCGAGATGCGGCTCTGCACGTCGCCCAGGCGGTCATTGGTGCGGGTCAGGTTCTGCAGCGCGATCGCGGCGGAAGTGTTGGTATGGACGCTGTTCGTCATCCGACTCGGCCTTTCAGGTTTGGCCAAGGCTATGAGAACAACCGTGCACACATGGTTAACGGGCGATAACCACGCATTTTAACCGCGCGGATCGCTCCTGCGCGGCGGATGGTGCGGATACGCTGGAGCGTCAGGCCTTGGTGTCGATCACCGAGCCGGCGCTGTACCGGGCCGTCTGCATCAGGCCGACGACCTCTTCACGGGGCAGTTGCTTGACGACCTCGCCGGTAACCCGGTCCAGCGTCTTGTAGATAAACGAGCCGGACTGGGGGCCCTCCTCGATCACCAGCCGGTAGCGGGCGGCGCGTTCGGCCTCCTGCGCGGATGGGGAGTCGTGGAAATCGCCGCTCGCGGTCGAGGCGGCGGCGGGCTGAACGGCCACGGCGCCGGTCGCATCTATCGTGGCATTGCTCTGCATCTCTCCTTCCGCCGACGGTCAGCCGGCGTCTCCGTATGACGGCGCGGATCGGTCGGGCGGAGCCGCGAGGCCCCGCCCTTCCGTTCGATCCTTAGCGGAACAGTCCGAGCAGCATCGAGGTCGAGGAGTTGGCGATCGACAGGGCCTGCACGCCGAGCTGTTGCTTGGTTTGCAGCGCTTGCAGTCGGGCGCTTTCCTTGGCCAGATCGGCGTCCACGAGGTTGCCGATGCCGGATTCCAGGGCGTCCTGAAGCTTGCCGACGAAGGTCGCGTGGGTGGCGAAGGCCTTGGAGCTGGTGCCCAGCTTGGCCAGCTTGCCCGAAACGTCGGCGATGGCCGCGTCGACCGCCGTGAGGGCGGTGCCGGCGGTCGTCGCGTCGGTCAGGACGCTGGCGCTGATCGACAGGGCGGCCAGGGTCATCGTCTGGGTCGCGGCGTCGATCGTCGAGGAACCGGCGGCGTTGGCCAGGGCCTTGAAGCCGTTGGTCGCGGTGCCGTTCAGCAGGTTCACGCCGTTGAAGCTGGCGTTCGCCACGACCGTCCCGATCTGATCGCGGATCGAGACGAAGTCCGCGGCGAGAGCGGCGCGGGCGTCCGTGGTCAGCGAGGTGTCCTTGGCGGCGAGCGCTTTTTCTTTCATCTGGAGAAGCAGGTCGGAGACCGACTCACCAGCGGAGAGAGCGACGTCGACGGACGACTGACCGCGGTTCAGGCTGTCCTTGACGGCGTTCAGCGCACCCATTTCGGCGCGTTGGCCCTGGGCGATAGCCCAGATGGCGCCGTTGTCCTTGGCCGAGGAGATGTTCTTGCCGGTGCTGATCCGGTTTTGAACCGTGGACAGGTCCTTGTTGGTGACCTGAAGGTTCTGAAGGGCGATCATTGCGCCCATGTTCGTGTTAACGCTGTTCAGCGCCATGACGATAGTCCTTGTTTCAAGGTGTCCGACGCCATTTTGGCAGCCGGGAGCATTTTGCTCGAAGCGATACGCAGCAAGGACGGGACCACTCGCTGAACCGTCATGCCATCAGGCGGCGTATTGATTTCACTGCATTAGTTTCTGTTAAGTACGTCGTTCAACAGGCAAAATCTGCCGGGAGCCCGGCAAGTCTTGCCGCGCGGACGGCAAAATGCGCCGGGCGCCTACCGAGCCGTGCCGGCGCGCCAGCGGTCCTGAAGCGCCCGTTCGGCCAGCAAGGTCTCCACCGCCAGGGCGCGGGCGGCCTCGCATTCCGCCAGACGCTGGCCGCGCGCCATGTAAACGCTCTCGAAATCAGCCAGGGTCGGCCGCTCCGGCAACTGGTCCAGCCGGCACGGCATGATCGCCATCGTCGGCAGGCTCAAGCGGGGCGGCTCCACAGAGGGCCGCGGCGAGACGGCACAGCTCGCGATCATGCCCGGCAAGACGAGCGGCGCGAGCCGGATCCAGAAGGTCTTCGGCGTCATGGGCGTTCCTCGCTTCCTCCCGGGCCCGGGTCGTCACGCGACCGAGTTCCAGGGCCTGTTGGTGGTGGACTTCAAGACGACGTTGCTGGGCCGCGGCGCCTTCGCTCTCGAGACGCCGGGCCCCGGCGTCGGCTTCGGCTGCGGCGGCCCGGGTCTCGGCCGCCTCGATCCGCCGGGCCGCGCGGTCGAACGGATCCCAGCGAAATCCGAGCGCCTGAACCAGAACGGCGAACGCCACGGCCAGCGCCAGGGCGGCGAGGGCCCAGCCGGCCGGCTTCGCCAGGGACAGGACAGGCGGCTTCATGGGAACACCTTCCGGTCCAGTTCGAAATGCGGACCGTCGCGCAGCGTCGGCCAGTCGCCGCCCCAGACGATGGCTGTGCCCTGCCTCGCGGCCGCGGCCTTGAAGGCGGCGGCGATGCGCGGATAGAGCGGCCAGTCCCAGCGCACCTGGCCGTCGATCAGCGCCGCGACGTCGATGGCGTGGCCGGTCAGATGGCGCGAACGCCGGGTCCGACTGGCCCCCGCCCTGACGAGGGCGGCCTGACGTTGCGGCGTTCGCAGCCCCTCGGTGACCATGAAGTCGACCGGGCTCAGCGCCACGGCCTATGAGTCGGCCCGGTTGGGCCCGTTCGCGGACCTGCGGCCGGAGGCGGTGCTCGGCGGGCTTCTCGGACTGAGCACGGCGGTCTCGTTGGCGACGGGTTTCCTGGGCGGCATCCTG
>JAXHTU010000034.1:0-28370 GCA_034189955.1 Pseudomonadota bacterium
GCCACGTCCTCGTGGTTGACCCCGGGCGCATGCGTCACCGCCAGCCCGCGCGCGCGGCACCAGTCGACGTCGATCCCGTCGTAGCCCGAGGTGAAACAGGCGACGAGCTGCAGGTTCGGCAGGCTCTCGATCAGCGGCTTGTCCAGCGGGAATTCGCCCGCCACCACAAGCGCCCGCACGTCGTGCGCGGCCTCGACCGGCGGCCCCTCCCAGAACCGGTAGACGTCGTACTGACCTTCCAGAAAGGCGGTCAGCGGGGCCAGATGGCGCTGCATGATCAGCACGGCGGGACGCTGGGTCATGCCGCCACCCTAACCCGGTCCCCCGCAATGGAAAACGGCCTCCCGGTCGATCCGGGAGGCCGCTTGAAGACGCCTGCGATCAGCGTCCGAACTTCTGGAACTTGATCCGGTGCGGGATCAGGCTCTCGACTCCGAGGCGACGCTTCTTGTCCTCCTCGTAGGCTTCGAAATTACCCTCGAACCATTCGACATGGCTGTCGCCCTCGAAGGCGAGGATGTGCGTCGCCAGCCGGTCGAGGAACCAGCGGTCGTGGGAGATGACCACGGCGCAGCCGGCGAACTCCTCGAGCGCCTCCTCGAGGTTCTGCAGCGTCTCGATGTCGAGGTCGTTGGTCGGTTCGTCGAGCAGGATCAGATTGCCGCCCGTGGCCAGGGTCTTGGCGAGGTGCACGCGGTTGCGCTCACCGCCGGACAGCTGTCCCACCTTCTTCTGCTGGTCGCCGCCCTTGAAGTTGAAGCTGCCGACATAGGCGCGGGTGTTGATCTCGCGCTTGCCGACCATCATCACGTCGGTGCCGCCCGAGATGGCCTGCCAGATGGTCTCCTCCGGCTTCAGATCGTCGCGGCTCTGGTCGACATAGGCGAGCTTGACCGTCTCCCCGACCTTGATCGTGCCGGCGTCGGGCTGTTCCTGGCCGGTGATCAGGCGGAACAGGGTCGACTTGCCGGCGCCGTTGGGGCCGATGACGCCGACGATGCCGTTGGGCGGCAGTTTGAAGCTCAGATCCTTGAACAGCAGCTTGTCGCCATAGGCCATCTCCAGCCCCTCGGCCTCCAGCACGACATTGCCGAGGCGCGGGCCGGGCGGGATCTGGATGACGGCGTGGGTCTGGGCCCCACGCAGGCTCTCCTGCTCGTCGACCATCCGCTCATAGGCGGCCAGACGGGCCTTGGACTTGGCCTGACGGGCCTTGGCGCCCGAGCGGACCCACTCCAGTTCGCGGGTCAAGGCGCGCTGGCGGGCTTCGGACTCCGACTGCTCCTGCACCACGCGCTTGGTCTTGGCTTCCAGCCAGCTGGAGTAGTTGCCCTCGTGGGGGTGGCCCTTGCCGCGGTCCAGCTCCAGCGTCCATTTGGTCACCAGGTCGAGGAAGTAACGGTCGTGGGTCACCAGGATGACGCAGCCGGGGAAGTTCTCGAGGTGATGCTGCAGCCAGGCCACCGACTCGGCGTCGAGGTGGTTGGTCGGTTCGTCCAGCAGCAGCATGTCGGGCTTGCTGAGCAGCAGACGGGCGAGGGCCACGCGGCGCTTCTCACCGCCCGAGAGGTTGGTGACCTCCCAGTCGTCCGGCGGGCAGCGCAGGGCGTCCATGGCCATTTCGATGCGGCTGTCGATGTCCCAGACGTCGCCGGCGTCGATCTTCTCCTGCAGGGCCGTCATCTCGGCCATCAGCTCGTCGGTGTATTCCTCGGCCATTTCCATGGCGATGGCGTTGAAGCGGGTGACCCACTGCTTCTCCTCGCACCAGGCCTCGACGTTCTCGCGGACGTTCAGGCTGTCGTCGAGCTGCGGCTCCTGCTCCAGATAGCCGCGCTTGACGCCGTCGGCGGCGCGGGCCTCGCCGGTGAACTCGCTGTCCAGGCCGGCCATGATCTTCAGCAGGGTGGACTTGCCCGAGCCGTTGACCCCGACGACGCCGATCTTGGCGTCGTTGTAGAAGCTCAGCCAGATGTTCTCGAAGATCTTCTTGCCGCCGGGGAAGGTCTTGGTGAGACCCTGCATCTGGAAAATGTATTGCTGCGCCATGAGGTGCGTCGCGCCCTGTCGTCTGGAGTGCGGGGGAGGTTGGCGCGGGGTGTAGCGACCGCCGCGCCGAAGGGCAAATGACTAGCCCGACGACACGGCGGTTTGAAGGCGGTCGATCAGGCGTTGGCGCCGCCGTCGACGAGGATGCCGGCGCCGGTGATGTAGCCGGCGTCGGGACTGGCGAGGAAGGCGACGGCGGCGGCGATCTCGGCCGGCTGGCCGTAGCGGGCCAGCGCCAGAACCGGAATGACGCTGCTGGCCAGAGGGCCATCGGCCGGGTTCATGTCGGTGTCGGTCGGGCCCGGCCGCACCAGATTGACCGTGATGTTCCGCCGCCCCAGTTCCCGGGCAAGGCCCTTGTTGAAGGACTCCAGCGCCGATTTGGTGGCGGCATAGACGGTGATGCCGTCGAACGGGACCTTCTCGCCGACATTGCTGCCGATGGTGATGATCCGGCCGCCGTCGGGGATGTGTTTCAGGGCGGCCTGGGTGGTCAGCATCACGCCGCGCACATTGACGTTCAGCTGGACCTCGATCTCCTCAAGCGGCTGGTCGACGAAGGCCCCCATGCGGGCGATGCCGGCGTTGTTGACGAGGATGTCGAGGCCGCCCAGCGCGGCGACGGCGCCGTCGACCGCGGCATGGGCGCCAGCGGGGGCTCCCGCGTCGGCCTGGATGGCGACGGCCTGGCGTCCGGTCGCGCGAATTTCGGCGGCGAGGGCCTCGGCGACCTCCGCGGACTTCTCATAGGTGAGGGCGACGTCGGCGCCGTCGGCGGCCAGCCGGCGAGCGATGGCGGCGCCGATGCCGCGTGCGCCGCCCGTGACGAGGGCGCGTTTTCCGGCGAGGGGGAGGGGGGAGCTCATATTGGGTTTCCATTCTGTATCGATTGACACAGAACGCCAGATGGAAGGCTTGCCTCCCATCGTCAAGGGATTATGTATCGTTCGTTCAAAAAAGAGGTCCGGAAGCCGCCATGGCGGGTCGTCCACGCAGTTTCGATCGCGATGAAGCCCTGTTCAGCGCCATGCGGGTGTTCTGGGCCAAGGGTTACGCCGACGCCTCCATGACCGACCTGACGGGGGCCATGGGGATCAATTCGCCCAGCCTCTACGCGGCCTTCGGCAGCAAGGAGCAATTGTTCCGCGAGGCGGTGAAACTCTACCAGAGCTCGGAGGGCGGCGCGTTCCGGGACGCGATGGCCGCGCCCACCGCCCGCGAGGCGATCGAGGCGGGCCTGATGACGACCGCCGCCGCCGTGGAGTGCCCGGGCCGGCCGAACGGCTGCCTCGTCCTGATGGCCGGCGCCCATCCCGACGCCCTGCCCAAGGCCGCCTGCAACGATCTGAGCGCGTTGCGCGCCGGAACCCTGGCCACGCTCGAGGACCGGCTGCGTCGGGGCCGCGACGCCGGCGAGATCGCGCCTGACGCGGACCTGGCCGCCATGGCCGCCTTCTACAACACCGTCCAGCAGGGCATGGTCTTTCGCGCCCGCGACGGCGCCACGGCCGACGAGCTGCGCGGCACGGCGCGCGCGGCCATGCTGGCCTGGGACGGTCTGGCCGGTCTCAGGCGTAGTTGAAGCTGATCGATATCCGCTCGGCCTTGGCGCCGTTCGGCGGCACCTCGTGCCGCAGCCAGCTTTCCCACATCAGGACCGTGCCGGCCTGCGGGGCCAGATAGACGAACGGCTTTTCCGCCTCGGGCGCGTCGGCGGTTACGCCGGGCCGGGCCATCATCATCGGCAGGCGCGGGTCTTCCAGCTTCAGCGCCGAGGCTCCGTTGGGGACCTCGACATAGACGGTGCCGCTGAGGAAGGCGTGCGGATGGATATGACCGCTGTGCCCGCCGCCGGGCTTGAGGATGTTGACCCACAGATTGTCCAGCCGCGGCTTGCGCGCCAGATCGAAATTCAGCGCCCGGGCATAGGCGACGGCGTGCTTGTCCAGGAGGCGTTTCAGGTCTGAAAACTCTGGCAGCCGGTGCGGCAGGTCGGTCAGCGAGCCGTAGGAGGTGTAGCCGCGGTAGCCGTGCTCGCGGCACCAGGCGCGCCCGGCCTGATCCTCCGCCGCCAGCATACGGCAGGCGTCGGCCAGCGCGGCGTTGAAGCCGGCGAAGTCGGACGTGGAGGCGAGCGACGCCTCATAGACCTGGGTGACGAACATCGGGCGCAGGGACATGGCGGCTGTCTAGCGCACGGGCCGGGAGATCAGAAGGGCAGGGCGGATTCGCCGCGCAGAATGGCCTCGGCCTCCGGCGTATGCTTGCCGCCCGACCGGTCGTGCAGCACCAGCGGCGGCAGCAGCCTCAGCGGCGCCTTGCCGGTCTTGATCGCCTGCACCAGCACCCGCTTGGCCGGCTCGTCGGCGTGGGGATGCACCGGCCGGACCGCGAATGATCCCGCCGTCTCGCCCAGCAGGCTCAGCAGATCGGCCAGCCGATCGGCGCGGTGGATCACCACGATCCGCCCGCCCTCGCGCACCGCCTTGAGCAGGAATCGCGTCCACACCGCCAGTCCGCCATCGGCCATCCACGCCCCGTGCTTGCCGGAGGCGGGGGCCCGCAACGCATCCGGGTCGTCGAAGAAGGGCGGATTGCTGACGGCGCGGTCGAACGGCTCCAGCCCCAGGGCCCGGAAGCCGGCCGCCACATCGCCCTCCAGAATCGCCGCTTCGGCCCCATTCAGCGCCGCATTGTCCCGCGCCAGCGCCGCCATGGCCGGGTCGCGCTCGATCCCGGTCAGCCGCACGCCCGGCGCCCGCGCCGCCATCTGCATCAGCACCGCCCCGGCGCCGCAGCCGGCCTCGATCACCCGCTCTCCCGGAGACGCCCCGGCCGCAGCCGCCAGCAAGGCGGCGTCCATGCCGGCGCGATAGCCCTTCGCCGGCTGGCGCAGCCGGACGCGGCCGCCCAGCAGGGCGTTCTCGACGATGTCTCCGCCTTGCGGAACGAACGGTGCGACGGTCACGCGGCTTGACCCTTCATGGCCCGATCACCATTGTGCGCCGCATCGCCGCCCTGCAAGCGGCGGCTGGATTTTCAGGCGTGATCCTCCCCCCGCGCCGTGCCCATGAGTTCTCCCTTGGACGCTGTCACCGTCGCCGAGTCCCGCCCAAAGGGAGACGTTGAGTCGCTGGTGCGGCTGGCGCAGCCCGACATGGCCGGAGTCGACGCCCTGATCGTCGAGCGGATGCAGTCGCAGGTGCCGGTGATTCCGCTGCTGGCCGAGCATCTGGTCTCGGCGGGCGGCAAGCGTCTGCGCCCCATGCTGACCGTGGCCGCCGCCCGGGCATCCGGAGCCGGCGGCGACATCGAGGCCTCTCGCAAGCTCGCGGCGGCCGTCGAATTCATCCACACCGCCACCCTGTTGCATGACGACGTCGTCGACGGCTCCAACCTGCGGCGCGGCAAGACCGCCGCCCACCTGATCTGGGGCGCGCCGTCCAGCGTGCTGGTCGGCGACTTCCTGTTCGCCCGGGCCTTCGAACTGATGGTCGAGACCGGCCAGATGCGGGCGCTCGGCATCCTCGCCACGGCCTCCAGCGTCATCTCCGAGGGCGAGGTGCTGCAGCTGACGCGGGCCCACGATCTGAACCTCGACCAGGACACCTATCTGCGCATCATTTCAGCCAAAACGGCCGAGCTGTTCGCCGCCGCCGCCGAAGCCGGCGCGGTCGGGGCGGGGGCCGACGAGGCGGCGGTCCAGGCCCTGCGCGCCTACGGCCTGAACCTCGGCATCGCCTTCCAGCTGGCCGACGACGCGCTCGACTACGGCGGCGCCTCGGCGACCCTCGGCAAGAACGCGGGCGACGACTTCAACGAAGGCAAGGCGACCCTGCCGCTGCTGCTGGCGGTGGCCCGCACGCGCGGTCGCGAGGACGCCTTCTGGGACCGCACCATCACCCGCGGCGAGCGGACGCCGGACGATTTCCGCCGCGCCCGCGAGCTGATTGTCGGCACGGGCGCCGTCAGCGCCACCCTCGACACGGCATGGGATTACGCCGCCGCCGCCCAGGCGGCGCTGAAGTCGCTGCCGGCCGGCGAATGGCGCGCGGCGCTGGAGCAACTGGCCGATTTCGCGGTCAGCCGGGCGTCCTGAGCAAACTCAACAGGCGATTGCCTCCACCTGGCCGGACGAGGCGAAGTCCAGCAAGGGTCGGTCGCGGGTCATCAACCGATATCCGTAGGCCCGCGCCGTCGCCGCGACGATCCGGTCGGCCGGATCGCGGAGAGGAGGGCCGGGCAACTGGGAGGCCGCAATCAGTACGTGGGGCGGCATTGGCGCCAGCACCACGCCCTCTTCCAGCAGAGCCTCAAACCAGGGCAGGGGGGGCAGGACGAGGGCGACCCGCCCCTTAGATACCAGAAGCCCGATTTCCCAAGCCGAGATGGGTGAGATCAGGACATCGATGCCCTGCTCCCTGGCCGTCCGGATTTCGGCCTCGGCGCGACCGGAAAGCCCGCCGCCCGTCAACCAGAGCGCCGCACAGGTATCCATCAGGATAGGCCTTGTCACTGGGATTCGGCGTCC
Organism: Pseudomonadota bacterium; assembly: GCA_034189955.1. GTDB lineage: Bacteria > Pseudomonadota > Alphaproteobacteria > Caulobacterales > Caulobacteraceae > Brevundimonas. Next base: position 6,581 of record JAXHTU010000034.1, read on the forward strand.
CAGACTTCGCCCGTCGGCGCGGTCAGATCGACCCCTTCGGCGATCGTCACCGTGCCGCCAAGCCGCGCGCGAATCCGCTCCAGAAAGTCCGGATCAGCGCCCGGCCGAGCCGTCGCCGTCGGTGACGTTTTGGAACGGTCCAAACGACGGAACACCAGTCGGCGCGACCCCATGTCGACACGTTCCGTCACATAGCCGGCCGCCAGCCAGGCCTTCGTCATGACGTTGTTGGAAGCATTGTTGCTCCACCACGCCCGGATGCCGCTGGCCTTTTCAGGCAGGCGGAAGCCAAGGACGCTTTCTATCTCGGCGAAGCTCATAGGCACTTCAAGGGAGCGTTGCGCCGAGAGAAACCGCGTCAGTGGTTCGTACTTGGACATGGCCGCCTTTCCTCCTCACCGAAGAGTAAAACACAGTGTGTGTGTCCCGTAAATATGTGTGTTTTAGCGCAACCCCCCGCAGAACCGCTGTATCCGCCGGCAGGCCTCCTCCAGCACCGCTTCCGAGGTCGCATAGCTGATGCGGAAATAGGGGCTCAGGCCGAAGGCCGAGCCCTGCACCACGGCCACGCCTTCGGCGTCCAGCAGTTCGGCCGCGAAGGCGTCGTCGCCGTCGATCACCGCCCCGGCTTCGGTGCGCTTGCCGACCAGTCCCTCGATCGAGGGGTAGACGTAGAAGGCGCCCTCCGGCGTGGCGCAGCGGATGCCGGCCGCCTGGTTCAGCATCGACACGACCAGGTCGCGGCGGGCCTCGAAATGTTTCGCCCGCTCGGCGATGAAGTCCTGCGGTCCGTTCAGCGCCTCGACCGCCGCCCACTGGCTGATCGACGAGGGGTTGGAGGTGGTCTGGCTGGCCACCTTGCGCATCAGGTCGATCAGCGGCTTCGGCCCGCCGGCGTAGCCGATGCGCCAGCCGGTCATGGCATAGGCCTTGGAGACGCCGTTGATCGTCAGCGTCCGCTTGTAGAGGTCGGGCGCCACCTGGGCGATCGTCCGGTAGTCGAAGTCGCCGTAGATCAGGTGCTCGTACATGTCGTCGGTCATCACCCAGACCTGCGGATGGCGGCGCAGCACCGCGGCCAGCGCCTCCAGCTCCTCGCCGGTATAGGCGGCGCCGGTCGGGTTCGACGGGGAGTTGAGGATCAGCCATTTGGTCCGCGGCGTGATCGCCGCCTCCAGCGCCTCGGGCTTCAGCTTGAAGCCGTCCGTCTCGTGCCCGATCACGCTGACCGGCTCGCCGCCGGCCAGCAGGACCATGTCCGGATAGGAGACCCAGTAGGGCGCCGGGACGATCACCTCGTCCCCGGGCGACAGGGTGGCCAGCAGGGCGTTGTAGATCACCGTCTTGCCGCCCGGAGCGACGTGGATCTGGCCGGTCTCGTAGGTCAGGCCGTTCTCGCGCGCGAACTTGGCGGCCACGGCCGCCTTCAGCTCGGGAATGCCGTCGACGTCGGTGTATTTGGTCTCGCCGCGCCGGATTGCCGCGATGGCGGCCTCCTTGATGTTGTCGGGGGTGTCGAAGTCCGGTTCGCCGGCCCCGAGACCGATGACGTCGCGGCCTTCGCGCTTGAGCTCGCGCGCCCGGGCGGTCACCGCCAGGGTGGCGGACGGCTTGACGCGGGCGAGGGCGGCGGACTGCAGGCTGGACATGGCGACTCCCGGGGAAGGCCCGCATCCTTACGCAGTTGCGAAACGGCGATCAATTGGCGCCGCTCGCCATTGCCTTGGCTTGCGCCATGGGGGAGGTTCCCGGCGGGCTCGCGGCGACCGGCGGCATGGGCCCTTCCTGAGGACGCGCTGAAATCATGTCGCCCGGCAGCTTCCGCTTCGACCGTTTCGGGCTCGATCCCCGGGATCGCCAGCTGTGGCTGGACGGAGCTCCGGTGGAGCTGAACGCCCGCTACCTCGACGCCCTGACCCTGCTGGTGTCCGAGCAGGGCGCGCTGGTGTCGAAGGAGCGCTTCCTCGGAGAAGTGTGGCGCGGCGTCCCCGTCACCGACGAGGCCCTGACCCAGTGTATCCGGACGCTGCGCCGACGGCTGGGCGACGACGCCGCCCGTCCGCGCTTCATCGAGACGGTGCCCAAACACGGCTATCGCTTCATCGCCGCCGTGGAGCGGGTGGAGGCGGAACCGCGCGCGGTCGTGGCCGGATCGCCGGCGGGCGGTCCCCGATCCGGGGCGTGGCCGCGTAACCTCGCCCTCGGCGGGGCCGGGATGGCGGGCGGCGGCGTCGCCGGCGTCCTCGGGGGTCTGTTCTACGGCTTCGTCGGAGCGTCCCAGGACGGCATGGGCGGGGTCTCGATCATCCTCGTGCTGGTCTGCCTGACCGTCGCGGTCGGGCTGATCGGCGGCGCCGGCGTCGGTCTCGGGATCGCGGCGGGCGGCCTCGCCCCCGGCCGGCCGGCGCTGGGCGATATCGTCGGCGGCGCCCTGGGCGGACTGATCGTCGGCGGCGTCGTCAGGCTGATCGGCCTCGACGCCTTCAACCTGCTGTTCGGCCAGTCGCCGGGCGACATCACCGGCGCGCCAGAGGGCACCCTGCTCGGGGCGGCGGTCGGTCTTGGGGCCTGGCTGGGCAGCCGCGCGCCGGGCCGGGTTTCGCTGCGGCGCGGCATGGCGGCGGCGGCCCTGGCCGGCGGCGTGGTCGGCGCCGTCATTCCGCTGACCGGCGGACGGCTGATGGCGGGCAGCCTCGCCGAGGTCGCCGGCCGTTTCCCCGATTCCCGCCTGCGGCTGGACCAGATCGGCGCCCTGTTCGGCGAGGCCGGCTTCGGACCCGTCAGCCAGATCGTCACCAGCGGCCTCGAGGGCGCCCTGTTCAGCGCCTGCGTCGTCGGCGCCATGATCCTGGCCCGGCGCGCCCAAGCCGCCTGGGGTCAGTCCGTCGGGGGCAGATAGTCCGCCGGAATCGGCGCCGCCGGCGTCTCGGCCTGCCAGTAGACGCTGATCACCCACCAGCGACCGCCGTCGTTGAACAGCTGGATGCTGTTGATGCCGCGCATGAAGGGCGCCGCGTCCGACAGGCTGCGCACGCTGTCATAGGTCGACCAGACGTGGGCGATGTGACCGAACCGCTCTTCCCGGCGGGCGATCTCGCGCTCGTGGAAGCCGTCGCGGACCAGCACCGGTCCGCTGCGGGTGATGTAGTCCTCCGGCGTCAGGGCGCGGGCCACGCCCACGCCCTGAGGGTTTACGCCCGACGGGATCAACCGCGCCGTGGGGTGGAACAGCGACCGGAAGCGGTCCCAGTCCCGCGCCACCCCGGCGTCGCCGGATATGACGTCGTACAGGGCGGTGACGATCGCCTCGGGCGTGGCCACGTCAGCCGGGTTGGCGGCCGGGATCGCGACCGGCGCCGGGGCAGGGGGTGTCTGGGCCGCGGCCGGGACGGCGAGTCCCAGAACCAGGGCGGCTGCGATGATCGAAAGACGCATCCTGTCCTCCCTATCCCTGATCGCCCAGACGGCCGAACAGCGCCGACAGGGCCTGCAGCCGGGCGGCGTCGGCCTTGGCGGCGGCCTCGGGAACGACGGCGAGGTCACGCGACAGCGCGGCCGCGGCGGCGGCGTCGCTGCGTCCGCCTCGCCATCCCTCGATCGCCGTCCGCGCCCGTCCGGCCAGACCGGCCTCGATCCCCTGCGACCGCGTCAACTGATCCAGATAGGCGGCGGCCACGTCGGGGGTGTCGGCCCAGACCGCGCGGGTCTGGGTCTGCGGATTGATTTCGGCGACCATGACGCTTTCGGCGGCCGCGATCTCCGCCGCCGACAGGTGTTCTCCCGGCGTCAGTTTCAGCACATCGAGACCGCGGGCGATCTCGCTGGCGTAGATCCGTCCGTTGAGCCAGTAGGCCGACCAGGCGCCGCCGACCTGCAGACGTTCGGCGTCCAGCGGGCCGCGGTCGAACCAGGCGATCTCGAACGGCCGCTTGGGGTCGGTGAAGTCGACGATCGAGACTCCGCCCTGGTACCAGGCCTGGACCATCAGATCGCGCCCGGGCACGGGGATGATGTTGCCGTTGTGGGCGACGCAGTTCTCGGTCTTGCCCTGGGCCGACGGCAGTTTGAAGAAGCTCTGCCCCTTCAGGGTCCGGTCCTCGATGGTGGCGATCAGATTGGCGCCCCAGGTGGCCGGGTCCTCGGCGCGGCAGCGCGCATTGGTGCCGCCGCCCCATTCGTCGGTGAACAGCACCTTGTCGCCGGCGTTGTTGAACGTCGCCGAGTGCCAATAGGCCATGTCCGGGTCGAACAGCTCTGACACCCGCGCCGGATTTTCGGGGTCCGAGATGTCCAGCAGGATGCCGTTGCCGCTGCAGGCTCCGCCCGCCAGCCCGATTTCCGGGAAGACGGTGATGTCGTGGCACTGGTTCGTCTGGGCGGTGTCTTGGCTGGCTACCCCGGCGGCGCCGCCGCGCCACAGGCCGGCGATCTCGCCGGTTTCGCTGTCGGCGAAGATGCGCGGCCGGTTGACGATGGCGGCCCGCTCGGGGTGATCCAGCGGCACCTTGATCACATCGATCGAATACAGCGCCGTCTCGGCGTTTTCGCCCGGCTCGCCGTCGCTGCAGATGCCCAGCTCGTCGGTCTTGCGCACGCCCGAGGTGCCGGAGTTGTAGATGTACAGGACATTGGCGTCGTCCGGATCCGGAACCTGGGTGTGGGTGTGCGAGCCCCGGCAGGTCTGGACGGCGGCGATCTGGCGCGGCGCGTTCAGGTCCGAGATGTCGAAGATGCGGATGCCGCGGAAGCGTTCCGCGCTGACCTCGCCGTCCACGCCCTTGGCGCCGCAATCCAGCCGGCCGCGGTTCTCCTCGACCGACATGAACAGCAGGTCGCCATGGATCGACAGGTCGCCCTGACCGCCCGGGCAGACCACCGACATCACCAGCCGGGGTTCGCCCTGCGACACATCATAGGCGTTGAAGCCGTTGAAATTGCCGACGAACAGCTTGCCGTTCGACAGCGCCATGTCGCTGTTGGCCAGCGCCAGGGGCGTGAAGCGCGGCGGGTTCCGCCGATTGCGGGCCTGCATCGCCTCGGCCTCCGCGCGCGATTGCGGCGGCGCGAACAGGGCCTCCGGGTCGAAGAAGCCGGGCGGCGGCTGCAGCGAATGCTCCAGCGTCAGGCCCGAGGCCGCCTGTTCCGCGTCGCGCAGGCTGGGCGCCAGCGTACTGCGCGCGTCTGTCGTGGCCGGGGCGGGCGGCCGGTTCTGGGCGACGGCGGCGTTCGCGCCCGTCAACAGGCCGAGCGCGGCGACGGAGGTGAGCAACAGCTTGCGAGCGATCATGAGCCGGTCCTTCAGGCGAGGTCAGGGAAATCAGAGGTCGTAAAGGAGGTTTTGCATGCGCAGGATTTCCGCCGACTGGTCGGCGACGACGGCGCTGGCGAAGTCGGAGAGGGTCGGATCCTCGGCGGCGTCCGGCGTGGCCAGCAGGGCGTCGACCATGTCGAGCGCGCCCTGGTGGTGCTGGATCATTCCTTCGAGGAACAGTCTGTCGAAGGCGGCTCCGCGACTCGCCGCGAGGGTTCGCATCTGCCGCGGCGACAGCATGCCGGGCATGACCGGCGTGTCTTCCGCGGACGCCTGGGCGGGCGGGGCCATGGCGTGATGGTCGTGGCCGGCGGCCGCGGCCGCGGGCGCGGCGGGCGCTCCATGGCCGGCATGGTTCATGGCCGCCATCTCGACGGACTGGCCGCGCACCGTCAGCCATTCCCGCATGATCGCCATCTCGGCCGCCTGCGACAGGGCGATCCGTTCGCCCAGCAGCTTCACCGTGGCGTCTGCGCCGTGGTCGCGCAACAGGTCGACCATCTCCACCGCCTGGGCATGGTGGACGATCATATGTTGCATGAAGGCGACGTCGGCGCTGTTGAAGGTGGTTCGGCTCAGCGCGACCGCCTCATCGGCGCTGATCACCCGCGACGCCTGACCGGGCGCGCCGGGGTTGAAAATGGGCGGCGTCTGGCCCCCCGTCGAGGTTCCGATCAGGAGCGCCAGGATCGCTGCGGGCGTCAGACTCATTCACTCGGCTCCCGCCGGCCCCCCCGGGCCGCTGGAGGGACTGTAGGGGCGGGAGTCGGTTTCGGGCAAGGCGGCTTCTGGTCAGGCGCTCCGTGAAAGCGGCGCCGGACGCCGCCCCAGCGTCACCGGCACGCGCTTCAGCCACAGGCGCAACGCCTCCCAATGGATCGCGGCCACCACCTTCAGCGTCATCAGTGGATAGGCGAGGGCGGCCCGGACCAGCGCGCCGTCCTGCAACGGCCGGCGCTCGCCCCACAGACTGGCCGTCAGGATCGCCCCCTCCGCGTCGTCGCAGCCGATGGTCAGCCCGACCCGCTCCCCCGGGGGGCGGCCGCGAAACCGGTATCGCATCTCCATGCCGAGGAAGGGCGAAACGTACAGCGCCTTGGCGCAGCTCTGGCGGAAGAGGTCGTCGCCGGCCAGGGTCTGCGGAACGGGCAGATCGTACCAATGCCGCTCGCCGAAGGTGCTGGAGACCTCATAGCTTACGGCGGCCAGCCGACCGTCCGCCGCGTGGCAATAATAGACGCTGATCGGGTTGAAGACGAAGCCCAGCACCCTCGGCATGGTCAGCAGCCGCACCGCGCCGCCCTCCAGCCCGATCCCGATCTCCGCCAGCCGCGCCTCGACCTGGTCCCGCAGCGGCCGTCCGGATCCGTCCCCGTGATCGCGGTCGAAGAAGGAGAACAGATTCCAGCGATTGCGCGAAAACCACCGCAGCCGCCGGTCCAGCGCCTCCGGTTCTGACAGGTCCAGCAACAGCCAGAACACTCGCTGCTCCAGCCGGTGGCGGCGCGGCCGCAGCCGCTGGTGCACCACCCCGCCGGCATACAGGGCGGAAGCCTGGCTCACGCCGCTGTTTCCAGCCGTTGCCCGACGTCGCCGATCCGGATGCGGCCGCTCTCGTCGGCTACCGTCCACGGCCGGCGAACGCCGCCCAGCTGTTCAGCCACGGCGAGGCCGGACTGGAGCCCGTCCTCATGGAAGCCGGCGCCGAAATGAGCCCCGCAGAACCACACGCCGCCCTCGCCCTGCAGGTCCCACAACGCCCCTTGGGCCCGCAAGGCCGCGGCGTCGAAGATCGGGTGCTCGTACAGTTCGCTGCGTAGAAGGGTCTCCGGTCGCGGCGGCTGCGGGGGGTTCAGCGTCACGAACAGATCCTGTCCCGGCAGGCCCTGAAGTCGGTTCATCCAGTAGCTGACGCACAGACCGGCGCCGGAACCGATGTAGTTCCAGCTGGCCCAGGCGCGCCGACGCTTCGGCATCAGGGCCGGATCGGTGTGCAGCACTGCCAGGTTGCGGCTGTAGCGGAAGGCGCCGAGGGTCCGGCGCTCGGCTTCGGAGGGTGCGCTCAGCATGGCCAGGGCCTGATCGGCGTGGGTGGCGATCACCACATGGTCGAAACGCTCGTGGCGGCCGTTCCTTTCGATCACGGTCACGCCGTCCGCGCCACGGCGCACCTCGACCACGTCACGGCCCAAGCGGACGCCGGAACCCAGGGTCGCCGCGATCCGCTCGACATAGGTGCGGCTGCCGTCGATCACGCTTCGCCACGTCGGCCGGCCGGCCAGCTTCAAAAGACCATGGTTGTCGCAGAAGCGCAGGAAAGACGCCGCCGGATAGTCCATCAACGCCTCTGCCGGGGACGACCAGATCGCCGCCGCCATCGGCAACAGGTGGTCGTCGCGAAAGGCGTCGCTGAACCGCCTCTCCTGCAGAAAGGCCCCCAGCGTCTGGTCGGGGTCCGCCAGCCCGGCCATGGCCGCCGGCGCCTCGCGATAGAAGCGCAGAACCTCGGACAGCATGGACCAGAAGCGCGGCCGCAGCATGTTGCGGCGCTGGGCGAACAGCGCCGGCGCCGCATATTCGAAGCCGCCGTCCTCGACCGATACCGAGAACGACATCTCGGTCGCCCGGCTGGCCACGCCCAGGTGATCGAACAGGGCGATCAGATTGGGGTAGGTCGCCTCGTTGAAGACGATGAAGCCGGTGTCGACCGCTACCGGCCCCGTCGCGACATTGGCCGTCACGGTGTTGGTGTGACCGCCAAGACGATCGGCCCGCTCGTACAGGACCACATCGTGCCGCTGCTTCAACAGCCACGCGCAGGACAGGCCGGAAATGCCCGAGCCGATGACGGCGATACGCAGCGGGGCGGCAGACCCGCTGTCGGGCGAAAGGTGTGTGAGGCTCATGCGAACTCCGCTCAGCCCACGGACGGGCGGCGCGCTGTTACGTCGAGCATCCGACATTGGATGAGGTATGATCCGGTCGGGGATTCCCCGCGTATGAGGGCTGATGCATGGAATGGTTTCGGACATCGGTCCTGCGCGCGCCCGCGTCATGAGCGGCGAAGCCGACTACGATCGCCTGATCGTGGCGGTGGCGCGCGACCGTGACCGCGAGGCTTTCGCGGCCCTGTTCGATCATTTTGCGCCCCGGCTGAAGGCCTGGCTGATGCGATCGGGGGCGGCGCCGGCCGCGGCCGAGGACTTCGCCCAGGACGCCATGCTGACGGTCTGGCGCAAGGCCGGGATGTTCGATCCGGCGCGTGCCCGGGCGGCGACCTGGATCTTCACCATCGCCCGCAACCGTCGGATCGATGTCTTGCGCCGCGATCGCCGGCCGCTGCCGGTTCCGGAGATCAGCCTGGCCTCGCCCGACCCCGAACGGCCCGACGATCTGCTGGAGACCCGTCAGGACGAGGGCCGCGTCCGCGCCGCCCTGCGCAGTCTCAAACCGGACCAGATCGAGGTCATCCAGATGGCCTTCTTCCAGGATCTCACCCACGCCGAGGTGGCCGCGTCGCTGGCCCTGCCGCTCGGAACCGTAAAATCGAGGATACGCAACGCGATGATCAAGCTCAGGGATTTGCTCGATCAGCCTGTCGGGGAACAGTCATGACCGCCCGCCTTCAACCGTCCGAGGACCGCCTTCTGGCCTATGCCGCCGGCACGCTCAGCCCGCCGGAGTCCGTCGTCGTGGCGACCCATCTGGCCCTGCGACCCGAAAACGCCCGCTGGGTCGGGCGTCTCCAGGCGGTCGGCGGCGAGGTTCTCGACACGCTCGAGCCGGCGCCCGTCGCAGACGACCTGCTGGCCCGGACCCTCGCCCGTCTGTCGGCGCCCGAGGACTCCGTCCCGCCCGAGCCCGCCAACGACATGACCGAGCTGCCCGAGCCGCTGCGTCGTTACGCGCTTGGCCCATGGCGATGGATCGGACCCGACATGCACATGCGCGACGTCCATGCGCCGCGCGACGGCGACTGCCGCGTCATCCTGCTCAGGATCGGGTCCGGCCGCACCACCCCGGTCCACACCCATGACGGCGTCGAACTGACCTGCGTCATCTCGGGCGCCTATGAGACCGACGAGGCCCGCTTCGGTCCCGGCGATTTCGAGGAGGCGAACGGCGAGGTGCATCATCGCCCCCGCACCGTTTCGGCCGAGCCCTGCCTGTGCGTCGTCGCCCTCGACGGTCAGATCCGCCTCGACGGCTGGATCGGCCGGGTGCTGCAGCCCTTCGTCCGCCTGTGATCACCCTGCTGGCGCCCTGGGGCCTCGCCGCCCTGTTCCTCTGCGCCGTGATGACGGCGGCCTGGGGCGTGCAGCGGATGACGGGGCAGGGCGGCTGGGCCGACGTCTTCTGGTCTTTCGGCCTGTGCGCGGCCGGGGCGGGCGCGGCCCTGTATCCGGTCGACGGCGCCCCTGACGCGCGCCAGTGGCTGGCCGCCGGTCTGGCCGCATTGTGGGGCGTGCGGCTGGGCGCCCACATCGCCGGCCGGTCGCTGTCGGGCCCCGAGGACGCCCGCTACGCCCGGCTGCGCGAGGATTGGGGCCCAGCCTTCCAGCGCCGCCTGTTCGCCTTCCTGCAGCTCCAGGCGGGAGCGGCGGCGGTTCTGGTCCTGCCGATTCTGCTCGCGGCCCACAATCGCCAGGGGCCCGTCGGCTTTCAGGACGCGCTCGGCGCCGGCCTGCTGGCCGTCGCGGTGGTCGGGGCGGCGGTCGCCGACCGGCAACTGGCCGCCTTCCGCGCCGACCCCGCGACCACCCGCGACCAGGTCATGGACCGGGGCCTGTGGGCGTGGTCGCGGCATCCCAACTATTTCTTCGAATGGCTGGGCTGGTGCGCGTGGCCCGTGCTGGCCATCGATCCGGGCTTCGACCGCCCCTGGGGCTGGCTGGCCCTCGTCGGCCCGGCCTATATGTTCTGGCTGCTGACCCGGGTGTCGGGCATCCCGCCGCTGGAGGAGCATATGCGCCGCAGCCGGCCCGAGGCCTTCGCCCGCTACGCCGCCCGGGTCCCGGTCTTCTTCCCCCGGCCGCCGCGCGCCTAGAGGCTCAGGTTGAGGACGCGCATCAGCCGCAGCGCCACGGCGCAGGCCGCCGCCGACGAGACGCCGCTGACGACCACGCCCCAGGTCATGTCCATCAGGGTGATCTTCAGGCCCCAGCTCTTCAGGGTGGCGTAGTTGGTCAGGTCATAGGTGCCATAGGCGAACAGGCCGAACAGGGCGCCCCACATCAGGGCGGTCTTCCAGTCGCCGGTCTTCAACCCCGGCAGGACGGCGAAGATCGTCAGTCCGACCGCATACAGGGTGTAGAAGGCCATGGCCGGAACGAGGCGGAATTTGTCGGCCAGCACCTCGCCGATCAGCGGGCGATAGACGCGGTCGCCCATATAGCCCAGCCACAGGGTGTCGATGATGCTGAAGATGACGAGGATCGTCACGAAGGCGAGGGCGTGGGTCATGGTCGTCTCCGGTTGAGTCCCTTCCCATACGCCCGGCCGGCCCGCGCGGATCATCCGGCGGGCGAAGGGCAGGGCGCTCTCGCCGCCGCTGGCGCGGAATGCTAATCGCGGACCATGCGTCGTCTGCTCGATTTCATCCTCGACATGGAAGGCCGCCGCTGGCGCACCCTGCTGGCGACGGCCCTGCTGCTGGGCGCCACGGTCGGATTGCTGATGCTCGGCAAGAGCCAGCTGGGGCTGGCGGCCGAGGAGAATCTCGAGGCCTGGCTGCAGGGCTACGCCGGCAGCCCGTGGGCCTTCGCCGCGACGGTGGCGCTGTTCATCGTCGCCGCCTTCATCGGCGCGCCGCAGTTCATCCTCATCGCCGCCTGCGTCGTCGCCTTCGGGCCGTCGCTGGGCTTCGTCTACAGCTGGGCGGCGACGGTGGCCTCGGCGGCGGTGACCTACTGGCTGGGACGGGGCCCGACGGCGCGGCTGGTGGACCGCTACGGCGGCCGGACGCTGGGCCGGCTCAAGGGCTTCGTCGGCAAGAACGCCTTCTACGCCAGCTTCATGATCCGCAACGTCCCCTCGGCGCCGTTCATCGTCGTCAACATGGCCTTCGGGGCGACCCGGGCGGCCTTCCCCGCCTATCTGCTGGGCTGCGCCCTCGGCGTCCTGCCCAAGACCGCCCTGGTGGCCTTCTTCGGCGGGGCGGTGGTCGCCGCGGCGTCGGGCGACGGCGTCTGGACCTCGCTGATTCTCGCGGCGGTGGCCGTGGTGTGGCTGGCCCTGATGCTGGCGGTCCGGGAGCTGGTCAAACGGCGCGAACGGGCGGCCGAGACCGGCGACGCCAAGCTTCGCTGACGGGAACGTGAACGGTCAAGCTGGCTATAGTGACGCCCGCCCTTCCGGTGGCGGCGCATGGGGCTTGTAATCCCCCCCGCACAAGGGCAAACGGGCCGGAAGGTCGGTGAGGCGATAACGATCAGGAGGCGGCGCTCATGGGGATGGGCGCGGCCGGGGCGTCGCCGAAGCGGATCGAGACACGAACGCCCTCCAAGGCCCGAACGAACGGTATCCCGGTTCCATGTTCAACAGCATCTTCGGCGCGATTTCCAACGACATCGCCATCGACCTCGGCACCGCCAACACCCTGATCTACATGAAGGGCAAGGGCATCGTTCTGAACGAACCGTCCGTGGTCGCCCTGCGAAACGTCGGGGGTCGGAAGATCGTCCACGCCGTCGGCATAGAGGCCAAGCAGATGCTGGGCCGCACCCCCGGTCACATGGAAGCCATCCGCCCCATGCGCGACGGGGTCATCGCCGACTTCGAGGTCGCCGAGGAGATGATCAAGCACTTCATCCGCAAGGTGCATAACCGCAAGGGCTTCGTGAACCCCAAGGTCATCGTCTGCGTGCCGTCGGGCGCCACCGCCGTCGAGCGCCGCGCCATCAACGATTCCTGCCTCAACGCCTCGGCCCGCCGGGTCGGCCTGATCGACGAGCCCATGGCCGCGGCCATCGGCGCCGGCCTGCCGATCCACGAGCCGACCGGCTCGATGGTCGTCGACATCGGCGGCGGCACCACCGAGGTGGCCGTCCTGTCCCTGTCGGGCATCGTCTATTCGCGCTCGGTCCGCGTCGGCGGCGACAAGATGGACGAGGCGATCATCTCCTACATGCGCCGCAACCATAACCTGCTGATCGGCGAGACCACCGCCGAACGCATCAAGAAGGACATCGGCACCGCCCGCATCCCGGCCGACGGCGAAGGCCTGTCGATCGACGTCAAGGGCCGCGACCTGATGCAGGGCGTCCCGCGCGAGGTCCGCATCTCCGAACGCCAGGCCGCCGAGGCCCTGGCCGAGCCGGTCACCCAGATCGTCGAGGCGGTGAAGGTCGCGCTGGAAGCCACCCCGCCCGAACTGGCCGCCGACATCGCCGACAAGGGCATCATGCTGACCGGCGGCGGCGCCCTGCTGCGCGGCCTGGACGCCGAAATCCGCGACCACACCGGCCTGCCGGTTTCGGTCGCCGACGACCCGCTGTCCTGCGTCGCCATCGGCTGCGGCCGGGTGCTCGAGCATCCGCGCTGGATGAAGGGCGTGCTCGACTCGGCGCTCTAGGCTTCCGGTCGAAACATCGCCTTGAATCCCTGTCATTTCGGGGTTCGCGCCGGTTTCCAACTGGCCCGGATTTTGCGATAGGCTGCAGACGTCGGCGGGGGGCTCCCGCTGATTCCCTCTTTCCCAGGAAGGCGCGCCGTGGCGTTTCGCGACGGACCGTTCGAAAACATCAAGGTGCCGCTGGTCCTGTCAGCGGCGGTCACGGTCGTGGTCGCGATCGTCGGCTGCGTCCTCCTGCTGATCAGCGACGCCCGGGCCGAAAACTCGCCGTATCAGCCGGCCCGCGCCGGGGTCGAGACCGTGGCCGGTCCGGTCGGCGGCGTCTTCGCCGCCCCGGTGCGCTGGTTCGGCCACGCCTCGGACTATGTCGGCGGCTATTTCTTCGCCGTCTCCGAGAACCGCCGGCTCAAGCGCGAACTGGCCGAACTGCAGCCGTGGCGCGATCAGGCCATCGCCCTGAAGAACGTCAACGCCCGCTACGAAGCCATGCTCGGCATCCGGCCCGAACCGCCGGTCGCCATGCGCACCGGCCGTTCCATCTCCGATACCCGCGGCCCCTTCTCCAAGGCGCGCCTGCTCGACGTCGGCGCCGCCAAGGGTGTCAAGGTCGGCAATCCGGTGATCAATGAGCACGGACTGGTCGGCCGGATCGTCGGAACCTCGCCGGGCGTCAGCCGCATGCTGCTGCTCACCGACGTCGCCAGCCGCACCCCGGTGCTGATCGACCGCACCGACGCCCGCGCCCTGCTGACCGGAGACGGTTCGGGCAACCCCCGGCTGGAGTTCGTGCGCGGGGCGGGCGCGGTCCAGGCCGGCGATCGCATCCTGTCGTCCGGCGACGGCGGCGGCTACCCGCGCGGCGTGCCGGTCGGCGTCGCCGCCAAGGGCATCGACGGCAGCTGGCGCGTCAAGCTGTTCAGCGACCGGGGCGCCATCGACTATGTCCGTGTCATGCTGTTCGAGGACTTCGGCCAGTTGATCGGCGCCGACGATCTCAACGCGCCGCCGCTGGCCGCGCTCGACACCCTGTCCGAGGCGACCGCCGCCCAGAGCACGGCCATCACCGACTCCGCCGCCCGCCGCGCCGCCGCCCGCGAGGCCGCCGCTCCCGCCGGGGGGAGCGAATGAGACGCGCCGTCGCGGTTCGCGTCGTCGGGCCGATGCAGTGGATCGTCTATCCGGCCCTGATCGGCGTCGCCGCCACCATCGTGCTGCAGACCCCGGTCGAGCTGTTCGGCCTGCACCTGCCCGAGCCGGTCATTCCCATGGTGCTGGCCTTCGCCTGGCCGTTGATCCGCCCGTCGGTGGTCGCCCCGATCATGCTCGCCGTGCTCGGCCTGGTCCTCGACCTCCTGACTTATGGCCCGCTGGGCCTGTGGGGGCTGACCTTCCTCGCCATCTACAGCGTCGTCCTCGCCTCGCGCAGCTTCCTCGCGGGTCAGGACACGGCCGTGCTGTTCGTCTGGTACGCGGCCTGCTGCACCCTGGCCTTCGTTCTCGCCTATGTGATCATGGCCTTCATCGCCCCGACGCCGGCCAGCCTGATCTCGGTCTTCCTCCAGTTCCTGCCGACCCTCCTGCTGTTCCCGTTCGCCCACCGGCTGATCGAGCGGTTCGAGGACGGCGACGTGAGGTTCCGATGATCCTGCTTCGCCAAGGCTTCCTGCTTCGCCAAGGCTTCCTGCTTCGCCAAGGCTTCCTGCTTCGCCAAGGCTTCGCAGGACAGGTCCCGCTGCGCCCGTCCCTGAGGACGAAGTCCTCCGAAGCGCCCGCAGGGAGCGAAGGAGGATGAGCTCGGAACCCTCGATCTTCTTCGCCGACACCAACGAGCGCCAGGGCTCCTTCCTGCGCCGCACCTTCGTGCTGGGCGGTCTGACCGCGATCGGCGGACTCGCCCTGACCGCCCGCCTGGCCCAGTTGCAGGTCGTGCAGGCCGGCGAATACGCCACCCTCGCCACAAACAACCAGTTCAACTTCCGCCTCGTGCCGCCGCCGCGCGGCCGCATACTCGACCGCAACGGGGTGGTGATCGCCGGCAACCGGCCCAGCTTCCGCGTGCTCGTGGTGCGCGACGAGACCAAGGATCTGGACCAGACCCTCGATCTGCTGGGCCGCCTGCTGCCCGATACGGTCGACCGCCGCCGTTCCATCATCCGTGAGGTCAACGCCGCTCCCCGCTTCAGCCCGGTCCCGGTCAAGAGCGACCTCAGCTGGGAGGAGTTCGCCAAGGTCAATCTGTACGCCAACGAGCTGCCGGGCGTCATGGCCGACATGAACGAAGCCCGCTACTACCCGTTCGGCGGCGCCTTCGCCCACGTCATCGGCTATGTCGCCAAGCCGAACGACCGCGACATCAAGGCCATCGAGGACCGCGGCGAGAAAGTCCCGGAAATTCTCTACAACCCCGGCTTCCGCATCGGCCGCCAGGGCGTCGAAAAGGCCTTCGACTCGGCCTTGCGCGGCGAGGCGGGCGGCAATCGCGTCGAGGTCGACGCGCGCGGCCGCGTGGTGGCCGAGGACATCGGCGGCTCCAGGCCTGCCGTGCCGGGCGAGGACGTGGTCCTGACCCTCGACGCCGATGTGCAGAACCGCGCGCTTGAGGTCTATGGCGAGGAATCCGGCGGTTGCGTCGTCATGGATGTCCGCAACGGCGACATCCTGTGCATGGTCTCGGCCCCGTCGTTCGACCCCAACCTGTTCGTCGGCGGCGTGCCGTCCACGATCTACAACGCCCTGCGCGACTATGAGCGCAAGCCGCTGCTGGACAAGGCCATCTACGGCACCTTCCCGCCGGGCTCGACGTTCAAGATGACCACAGCCCTGGCCCTGCTCGACGCCGGCATCGACCCCGCCGAGCGGGTCGTCTGCACCGGGGGCTATCGCTACGGCAGCCGCACCTTCCGTTGCTGGCGTCCGGGCGGCCACGGGGCGATGGACATGCACAACGCCATCAAGAATTCGTGCGACACCTATTTCTACCACCTGTGCAACCGCGCCGGCATCGACCGGATCGCGCGGGTGGCCGAGGATCTCGGCTTCGGACAGGTCTATGAGATCGGCATCGCCGGCCAGTCGGACGGCACCGTGCCCTCGACGGCCTGGAAGCGGGCCTATACCGAAGCGACCAGCTGGGACGACGATGGAACCTGGTATCCGGGCGAAACGCTGTCGGTGGCGATCGGGCAGGGCGCTCTCGAGGTCAACGCCCTGCAACTGGCCGTGATGACCAGCCGCCTCGCCAGCGGGCGCAAGGCGGTTCAGCCCCGCCTGGTCAAGTCTGTCGGAGGCGAGACGCGCCCCGACGCGGAAGCCTTCGCCGACCTGCCGTTCAGCAAGGAACATCTCGACATCGTCCGCGGCGGCATGGCGGCGGTGGCCAATGACGTCACCGGCACCGCCTATCGCGCCTCCCAGTTGGGCCTCGGCGACATCCAGATGGCCGGCAAGACCGGCACGGCCCAGTCCCGCGACTACGGTTCCGGCTCGCGCGGGCCGCGCGACGCCGTCTGGACCCGGCGCGACCACGCCCTGTTCGTCGCCTTCGCCCCGCACGACGCGCCCCGCTACGCCATCGCCCTGATTATCCAGCACGCCCCGTCGGGCGGCGCCGCGGACGCCGCGCCCAAGGCGCGCGAGATCATGAAGACCGTCCTGCTCAAGGATCCCGACATGCGCGCCCGCATCGAGCGGCCCTTGCCGCCCGAGCCGGTTGTCCCCGCCGGCGTCGACGAGGGCGAGGCGGGCGCCGGTCCCGGCGGCGAGGTCACCGGCCCCGCCGCCGCCGCCGTGGCGCCGCCGGCCGCCGCGACCCGGCCCGCCCCGACCACGACCTCGGGGCCGCGTCCCTATCTGTCGGAGCCCCGCCGATGACCGCCTCGGCCCTGACCCGCCCGGGCGAGCGCGACCGGCTCTCGACCAAGATCACCGAGCTGGACTGGCGCCTGATCGGCCTGCTGGGCGTGATCGCCTGCGTCGGCGCCGCCATGCTCTATTCGATCGCCGGTGGTCAGTGGCAGCCGTGGGCCGCCAAACACCTGCTGCGCTTCGGGGCGCTGCTGGCGGCGCTGCTGGTGATGGCCATGATCCATCCGAAATGGTGGTTCCGCGCGGCCTATCCGCTGTACGGCCTGCTGCTCGTCCTCGTTCTGATGATCGAATTCACCCCCTTGGGCTACACCGCCGGCGGCGCGAGGAACTGGCTGAATCTCGGCTTCATGCGCATCCAGCCGGCCGAGTTCGTCAAGATCGGCCTCGTCCTGGCGCTGGCGCGCTGGTACCACAACCACTCGGCCCAGGACGCCCGCTGGTCGTGGAAGCTGCTGATCCCGGCCGGAATGATCGGCGTCCCCTTCCTGCTGGTGGCCAAACAGCCCGACCTGGGCTCGGCCATGGTCATCGGCCTGACCGGCGCCGCGGTCATGTTCGTCGCCGGCCTGAGCTGGCGCGTCATCGCCGCCGGGGCCGCCGCCGCGGTCGCCGTCATCCCGCCCTTCGTCATGTTCGGCATGCACGAGTACCAGCGCAACCGGGTGCTGACCTTCCTCAGCCCCGAGTCCGATCCGTCCGGCACGGGCTACAATATCATCCAGTCCAAGATCGCCCTCGGCTCCGGCGGCTTCCTCGGCAAGGGCTATGGCCTCGGCAGCCAGAGCCAGCTGGAGTTCCTGCCGGAACGGCATACCGACTTCATCTTCTCGACCCTGGCCGAGGAGTTCGGCTTCGTCGGCTCCTTCACGGTGCTGGCCTGCTACGTCGCCGTCATTCTGATTTCCCTGCGTATCGCCTCCCTCGCGCACAGCCATTTCGGCCGCATCGCCGCCGCCGGCATGACCGGCTTCTTCGCCCTGTTCGTATTGATCAACGGGGCCATGGTCATGGGCCTGGCCCCGGTGGTCGGTGTGCCCATGCCGCTGCTGTCCTATGGCGGATCGTCGATGATGACGGTCATGATCGGTTTCGGCCTGGTGCTCTCCACCCGGGTCCACCGCTACGCAGAACTGCCCAAGGGCCACGGCCTGTTCTGATCGCGGGATTCAGGCGTTAGGCTCCGGCCATGTCTGAATCATCCCCCGAGACCACGCCGCCCATCTTCGTCCCCGACTGGGGTGACGCGCCCTGTCCAAGGCCCGTCGTCCCGTCCGCCTCGCCGGAACAGACCGCCGCCATGATGGACGGGGTGCGCATGCGCGAGAACCCGGCCGAATGGGCCTTCGTCCGCCTGTCCAAGCTGATCGAGGATTTCGAAAAGGGTCTCGACAAGGATGACGAGGTCGGCGCCCGCATCGTCGGCCTGCCCGGCGACGGGACCATGTCGATCGAGGATGTCGGATTCTGGGGCCCGGACTTCATCATGTTCCTGGGCAAGAACGCCGACGGCAAGCCGGTGCGCCTGATCCAGCACTACGGCCAGATCAACGTCCTGCTCGACGTCCGTCGCCGCCCCGAGGAGCGCGAGGCCCGCCGCATCGGCTTCCAGCTGTCGGAAATGGTTCGGAAGACGGACAAGAAGTGAGGCAGCAGGGATCAGGCAGCAGGCAGCAGGTCGCCCGGGGCCAATAGCCGCCAGATCCGCGATCTCATGCTGCTGCTGCCTGCTGCCTGCTGCCTAAAGCGAAGCGGCCCAATCCGTCGCCCGCACCAGGCTGTCGACGATGCCCGGCTCGGTCGAGGCGTGGCCGGCGTCGGGGACGATGTCCAGCTGCGCCTCGGGCCAGGCCCGGTGCAGCGCCCAGGCGCCCGAGATCGGCGTCACCACGTCGAACCGCCCCTGGGCGATCCAGCAGGGGATGTGGCGGATGCGGCCGATGTTCTTCAGCAGCCAGCCTTCCTCGGGGAAGAAGCCGCCATTGGTGAAATACCAGTTCTCGATCCGGGCGAAGGCCACGGCGAATTCGGGTTCGGCGAACTTGTCGGGCCGGGCGTCCGGTCCCTGGACGCTGACGGTCTCGCCTTCCCAGCTCGACCAGGCGACGGCGCAGCGCTCCCGCTCGGCCTGGTCGTCGCCGATCAGCCGCTTGTAATAGGCGCCCATCAGATCGTGGCGTTCGTCCTCCGGGATGGGGGCGATGAACCGTTCCCACGCGTCCGGGAAGAGGTTCGAGGCGCCGTCCTGATAGAACCACCGCAGCTCGGCCCGGGTCAGCAGGAAGATGCCGCGCAGCACCAGCGCCGCCGCCCGCTCGGGATGGGTGATGGCGTAGGCCATCGACAGGGTCGAGCCCCAGCTGCCGCCGAACACCACCCATTTGTCGATGCCCAGCAGCTCGCGCAGCCGCTCGATGTCCTCGATCAGGGTCCAGGTGGTGTTGTCCTCCAGCGAGGCGTTGGGTCGGCTCTTGCCGCAGCCGCGCTGGTCGAACAGGACGATGCGGTATTTCGACGGATCGAAATAGCGCCGCATCCCCGGATTGACCGCCCCGCCCGGGCCGCCGTGCAGCACCAGAACGGGCAGTCCCTGGGGATTGCCGCATTCCTCGTAATAGATCTCGTGCACGCCGCCGGTCGGCAGATAGCCGCTGGCGTAGGGTTCGATCTCGGGAAACAGGTCTCGGCGGGGCGTTTCGGGCACGGGGAAGGCCATACGGTACTCGGGCTCGTGTTCGTGTCAGGCGGAGACGGCTTGTGTCCGCAATGCGGCAAAGCCGATCAAAAGCCAAGCCGAGATCATCAGCAGACCGCCGATCGGGGCGACCGCGCCCATGGCCCGCAGGTTCAGCAGGGCGATGGCCGACAGGGCGAGGGCGAAGACCAGTCCGCCCGCGGCGGCCAGCCAGCCGGCGATCACGATGGTCCGGTTCCGCATCGGCCAGAGGGCGCAGACCAGGGCGAGCACCGCATGCACCAGCTGATAATGCGCGCCGGTGGTCAGCAGCTGTTTGACCTGCGGTCCGGCACCGTGCGCCGCGAAGGCGCCGAGCGTTACCGCAAGGGCGCCGTTCAGCGCCGCGAATACCGTCAGATTGCGAGTCACGGTCATGACGGCAACGCTAGCCGACAGACTCCCGCGAGTCTGCTATTCGCCGGCCATGACCGCCGCCCAGCGTATGGCCTTGCAGTATGTGTTGCTCTTCGGCGCCACCGGCGTGTCGCTTCCGTTCGCGGGCCTGTGGATGCGCGCCCAGGGCCTGAGCGGCGCCGAGATCGGAATCCTGCTGGCCGCGCCGATGCTGGCCCGCGTCGTCACCGGGCCGCTGCTGGCGGTCTGGGCCGACGGCTTTCGCTACCGCCGCACGCCGATCGCCCTGATGGGCCTGGTCATGGCCGTCGGTTACGCCCTGGCCGGGCTCTCCGACCTCTATCCGGCGCGCGCCATCGGCTGGTTCGTCGGGGCCACGGCCATGGGTGCGCTGGTGCCCCTGACCGACGTCATGACCCTCAGGCTGGCGGCGCGACTGGGATTCAACTTCTCCCTGCCGCGGGGGGCGGGCTCGGCCGCCTTCGTCGCCGCCAACATCGCCATGGGCGCCCTGCTGCTGCACGGTCCCGCGGACGGGGTGATCGTCTGGCTGGTGGTCTCGTCGCTCGGTCTGGCCGCCGTCGCCGCCTTCGTCCTGCCGCCCGAGAGCGTGGCCGAAGGGGCGGCCGTGGCCGGCCTGGAGCGGTTTCGCGGCCTCGGCCGCCTGCTCGTCGATCCGCTGTTCATGACCGCCATCTTCGCCGTCGGCGCGGTCCAGGCGGCCCATGCCTTCCAGTACGGCTTCTCCGCCATCCTTTGGAAAACCCAGGGCATAAGCGAGGCGGTCACCGGCCAGCTCTGGGCCTTCGGCGTGGTCGTCGAGATCGCCCTGATGTGGCTGTTCGAGCCGTGGCGCCGCCGCGTCGGCATCGGCCCGTGGAGCCTGCTGATGGTCGGCTCGGCCGCCGCCGTGGTCCGCTGGTCGGCGATGGCCCTGGCCCCGCCGCTGTGGCTGCTCTGGCCGTTGCAGGCGCTGCACGCCCTGACCTTCGCCGCCACCTTCCTCGCCGGGCTGCAGATCGTCGAACGCCTGACCCGGCCCGACAGCCATACCGCCGCCCAGACGCTGAGTTCGGTGCTGTCCGCCGGCCTGCTCATCGGACTGGCGACGGCCGCCTCGGGGCCGCTCTACGACCGGTTCGGGGCCGGCGGCTACTGGGCCATGGCGGCCATGGCCGCGGCCGGCCTGATCGCCGCCGTCCCGCTCAGGCGACGGCTCGGCGAGGTCAGGCCAGATCCCCGATCGCCGCGTCCAGCAGCATGAAGGCGCGCCCGCCGTCCGAGGTCAGACGACCCAGCACGCCGGGCCCGTCATGGGCCGCCGCCAGACCCGACAGTTCGCGTCCATAGGCGCGCACGAAGGCTTCGGCGTCGGCCCGCAGGTCGGTGTCGGTCAGCACCCGGCGCGAGACGCTGCGCACCGCCGCCGGGGCGACGCGGCGCACGATCTGCCGGGCCCGGTCCGGATCGCCGGCGGCGACCGCCTGGGCCGCCTCCTCGACGCGCGACCGGGGCAGCAAGGCGTTCGGATCGACGCCCATGCGCCGGATCGCCGCCGTGATCCGCTCGCCCAGCGCCTCACTGTCGACCGCCGGCATCACCGGGGTGTCGAGGTCCAGCGGCGCCTCGCCGGGCCGCTCGTCGACCAGATCGCTCCAGCCCAGCCGGTCCTTCTCGGCCTGGTTGGCCGGCGCCGCGCCGGGCGGCGGCTCCAGTTTCAGCCGCCCGCGCAGGCCGAAGCCGCGCGGCTCGTCCGGACGCTCGGCGGACCGCTCCTGGGCGCGCTCGGGCGCGCGTTCCGGCCGGGCTCGCGCCGGCGTCTCCTCCGGCGTCGCGCCGGCGGCCAGGGCCTCGCGGCGGCGGCTGGTGGTCGGGCTCTCGCCGGACACCACCCCCATCAACCGCACGGCCTCGGTCAGCATGTCGTAGTTGCGCCGCACCCGTTCCTGGA